>CAZOYJ010000027.1:0-24424 GCA_964583905.1 uncultured Roseivirgaceae bacterium | reverse complement strand
AGGCGTTTTCATGGTACTGGCGGCATGAAAAACCTCACGTTCATTAATGAGGAGTTCATCACCGGTTTGTAAATCTTTAAAAGCCACAGCAAAAACACCGCTCTGTGATGTTAATTCTCCTTCAATTTGCTTTTTAAGCGACTCAAGTGTTACGGATTGGGTACAGGCAGTAAACGCCAGAGCCATAAGTACAATCATACGGTGTGTCATAGATCAGCAATTAAGGTTAGCCAAAATAATTAATCCCGGTCTCCTTTCCTTTAGCCATATCAATATCTTTGATGAATGGTTCAGGCGCATCAAATTCTTTATGAGGACAATCACCTGCTGATTATTAATAAACCGGCCGGTATGTTGGTGCAGGGTGATGCCACGGGCGATATACCCCTGGCAGAACTCGCGAAAGAATACATTAAAGAGAAATTCCAGAAGCCTGGAGCTGTGTTTATGGGCGTTGTTCATCGCCTCGACCGCCCCGTAAGCGGTGTGGTAGTTTTGGCACGCACTTCAAAAGCCCTCGAGCGAATGAATGCTTTATTCCGTGATCGGAATACAGAAAAAATCTATTGGACCGTTGTGGCCAACCAACCGCCAAAACCTACGGATACGTTGGTGCACTGGCTTCGAAAAGATGAAAAGAAAAACAAAGCCATTTTTTTTACGCGTGAAACCGATGACACCCTCCGGTCGGAACTTTCGTATTCTGTTTTGGCCGAGGTTAGCGGATACTTTTTACTGGAAGTAAAACCGGTTACTGGCCGTCCGCATCAAATCCGGGTACAACTGGCCAGTATGGGCTGTCCGATTGTGGGCGATGTAAAATATGGCTATCCCCAGGCGAATGCCGATGGGAGCATTTGCCTGCACGCGCGTTCATTGGCATTTAATCATCCGGTAAAAAAAGAAGCGCTTAAAATTATCGCCCCGCTTCCGCAAACCGAATTCTGGAATTACTTTTCCACTTTATCAACTTGAATATGTCAACACCAAAGTGGATTGATCAATTAAAGAGTCGGTGGAACTTAAAGAGCACCGGGCAGGTAATAATTGTGCTGATTGTTTTTGCCTGTACAGGCACAACGGTACTGATCATTAAGAAACCGCTTTTTGCCTATTGGTTTCCGGATGGCGAAAAACCCTTATGGGCTAGTATTACTTACTTCATTTTAATTTTGCCGGTGTACAATGTCTTTTTACTGTTTTATGGATTTGTATTCGGGCAGTTTAAATTTTTCTGGGATTTTGAGAAGCGGTTTTTTAAAAGAATTTTCCGTAAATTTTAGCTTCCGATTAACCATCTACTCAACCTATGAAAAAAATTACACTCCCTTTGTTGGTTATTGTTTTGTTGGCCTCCTGTTCCTCACCCAGGTATGCTTATAACTTTGATCATTACGATTACCCTACAGTCAAAGCCGAAAAAAGTGCTTTAGTTTTAACGACTGAGACAAAATCAGAATCGGCTGTGGAGTTGGTTCAGTCCGATCAGCAAATGTTAATTGCCAGCTCGTCAACAGAGCCGATGTTTAATCTTGCGTCCATCGAAAAGGATGAGGCGGTAAAAGTAGCTGCCCAACAGTTTGCCGCGTTGTCGAAAGCTGAACAAAAAGAAGTGCGAAAGGAAATGGTGAAGTCGGTGAAGGAGTACAAAAAAGCCGTAAAAGCCGGTGATCACGATAAGGCCAGTGAAGTGGCTAAAGCCATGGATGGCAACTTATGGTGGGCCGCCATATTTGGCGCTATTGGAATTGGATTATCCATTCTTGGTTTGGGATGGCTTGGTGGCATTTCTATTCTGATTGGTGTAGTATTCTTGATTATTTATTTGGTGAATCACAAATAACCTTTAAGTATCCGTAGATTGCGTCTGCCTGTGCGAAGCCCTTCAGCTAAGACAAGCTGATTTTTGTAGTGTAATATCAGCGCTGATCTGCGAGATCAGCAGAGAAAAGTAAAGGGCCGCTTGTTAGTGCGACCCTTTTATTTTTTTTTGATATTTTTTTGGAGTCTACTCGACTATTCCATCGGCCAGCAAAATTACTTTGTTGCTGAGCACCTCAACCACTCCACCCGTAATCTGTAGGTTTTGGTTTAATCCCTGGCCCTTGTATTCAACCCGTCCTTCCTTCAGCAAACTGATGAGCGGAGCATGGTTATCCATTACCTGAAAGGATCCATCAGCACCGGGAAAAGTGGCGATGGTGATGTCACCTTCAAATACTTTTTTTTCTGGTGTGAGTATTTCTAAATACATAAATTCAATTTTCAAGATTCAGGAGTTCCAATAGTGAACTTGGAATCTAATTATCCCTTTGCTTCTGCAACCATTCGTTCACCCTTTTCAATGGCCTGATCGATGTTTCCCACCAGGTTAAAGGCCATTTCGGGCAGGTGATCAAGTTCGCCATCCATAATCATGTTAAAGCCTTTGATGGTGTCTTTAATGTCCACCAATGCACCCTTTAAGCCGGTAAAGGCTTCGGCCACGTGGAAAGGCTGCGACAAGAAGCGCTGTACGCGTCTGGCGCGGTGAACCACCTGCTTATCTTCATCCGAAAGTTCATCCATACCCAAAATGGCAATGATATCCTGAAGTTCTGTATAAAGCTGAAGAATGGCTTTTACCCGCTGTGCGCAATCGTAGTGTTCATCCCCAACAATATCGGCCCGAAGAATCCGGGAGGTTGAATCCAATGGATCCACCGCAGGGTAGATACCCAACTCGGCAATCTTACGGCTCAATACGGTTGTGGCATCAAGGTGGGCAAATGTTGTTGCGGGGGCGGGGTCAGTCAAGTCATCGGCCGGCACATAAACGGCCTGTACCGAGGTGATGGAACCATTCTTGGTGGAAGTAATCCGTTCCTGCATGGCGCCCATTTCGGTAGCCAGTGTTGGTTGATATCCCACGGCCGAAGGCATACGACCTAACAGGGCGGATACTTCAGAACCTGCCTGGGTGAAACGGAAGATGTTATCGATAAAGAAAAGAATATCGCGGCCTTTTCCGGTACCATCTCCATCACGGAAATATTCGGCTATTGTCAACCCCGACAAAGCCACACGCGCACGTGCTCCGGGAGGTTCGTTCATCTGGCCAAACACAAAGGTGGCTTTCGATTCTTTCAGGTCTTCATCGGTTACTTGCGACAAATCCCAACCGCCTTCATGCAAGGATTGTTTAAAATTTTCGCCATAGTTTACAATACCGGCTTCAATCATTTCGCGAAGCAGGTCATTACCTTCGCGGGTACGCTCACCCACACCGGCAAATACGGAAAGCCCGGAGTAAGCTTTTGCTATGTTGTTGATCAGTTCCTGAATCAATACAGTTTTGCCCACACCGGCACCACCAAACAATCCAATCTTACCGCCTTTGGCGTAAGGTTCAATCAAGTCGATTACCTTGATACCGGTAAACAACACCTCGGTAGAGGTTGACAGGTCTTCATATAATGGGGCAGAACGGTGAATAGGAAGTTTTTGAAGGCCCTTGGGTTGTTTAATACCATCAATGGCTTCACCCACCACATTGAACAGGCGGCCTTTAATGTCATCGCCTATGGGCATTTCAATGGGTGTTCCGGTGTCGAACACTTTCATGCCGCGCACCAGACCCTCAGTACCGTCCATAGCAATGGTCCGTACCCGGTCTTCACCCAGGTGTTGCTGACACTCCAAAACGATTTTAGTGCCATCCGATTTTGTTACTTCCAGGGAATCAAGAATGTTCGGGAGTTTTGAACCCGGTTCATCGAAGGCAACGTCTACTACGGGGCCGATTACCTGGGTTACTTTACCAATATTTGCCATGTTTTAGGATTGATTTATGTGATTCAGATGGTGATAAAATTTTGGCCTTGCCGGTCGTGGAAGGCAGGCGCAAAAGTAGAATTTTAAGGAGGAAGTACAAAACCTGAATGGTGAATTATTACCGGGTAACCGATATTTAGGCAAGACTGAAAAAAGCCGGTTTTTATTATTGTTTAAGCCGATTTTTCAATCAATTGTTTGGCGAACCAACCATGAGTGTGTTCAGGGAAATGCGGAAGGTTGTTCCCTGATTTTCATCCGAAGCTTTTACAAAAATTTTTCCGTTGTGGTAGGTCTCTACAATTCGTTTGGCAAGGGCCAGCCCCAGGCCCCAGCCACGCTTTTTGGTGGTAAATCCGGGTCGGAATACCATAGCCACTTTTGAGCGCGGTATGCCCTTGCCGGTGTCGGAAACATCAATGAACACTTTACTGTCGCTTCCGCGGATGATTTTAATCGCAATTACACCGGATGTGCCAATTGCATCAACCGCATTCTTGCACAGGTTTTCAATCACCCACTCAAACAAGGGTGCGTGCACCAATGCCTGGATATTATCGGAAAGGTGAAAGATCTCCACCTTGATTTTTGTTGATATTCTGGGCCTGAGGTAATTCACTACGTTGTGCACCAACTCAACCACATTTTCGGGTTTTAAGGTGGGGATAGATCCGATGCTGGAAAAGCGCTCGGTAACAATGGTAAGTTTGTGAATGTCTTTTTCCAGTTCGCTGATCATTTCCTTATTTTGAAAGGAAGGGTCATCGCGCAGCACTTCAGCCCACGCCATCAACGATGACAAGGGTGTACCTAATTGATGGGCGGTTTCTTTTGCCAACCCAACCCATACGCGGTTTTGCTCAGCCGCTTTTGAATAATTGAAAGCGAGGTAGGCGATGAAACCAAAAATGGCAATAACGGAAAGTTGGATGTACGGATAGGAAATGAGTTGGGTTAGTAAGAACGAGTTTTTGTAATACACATACCCTAAGTTTTCCATTTCTCCGGTTTCGGTACGAAATACAATTTCAATAGGCTCATACAGCGCTTCCATTTCTTTTACTTGCTCTTTCAAAAAATTTTCCTTCCGCGCAGGCGACCATCCTTCGTTCATTTTAATGTTCCTGTATTGATATTGGTTATCGCGGGTAATCCAAATGGTAGGAATGGAATTGTTTTTGAAAATAATTTCATCGGTTACGAAAAGCAGGTCATCCGATTCATAGCTCAAGGTATATTCAAGGGCACGGGCAAACAGCTCAATCTGTTCGCGTTCCCGGTTTTTCAGTTGGTCAACCAGCACTTTTGTGTAATAAATCGATCCGATACTGATCAGTATGGAAACAATCAGGACAACCCATTTCAGGTTTGTATTACTTTGGTAAAAATCCGCAGAAGGAATGCCCGAACGCCTTATCATCTGACTTGAAAATAATCAAAAATAGTGGATAGGTTGCCATCCCCTACGGGCAGAAAGTTAGTCCTGAGCGGTCAGGTTATCCTTTCATCATAAACCACTTTGCAAGAACCTTGTAATTAACCTTGGTGCCATGCATGAGAATCCCAATGCGGTAAATTCGGCCGGCTATCCAAGTGGTGAAAATAAATCCGCCAACCAGCAAAACTTGCGAAAGAATCAGTTGCCAAAGCGGTGGGTTATATCCTAACCGGCCAACCATGGCAACAGGCGATGTAAACGGTATAATCGAAAACCAAAAACTTGCGGGGCTGTTCGGGTCGTTCAGGATAAACATGAATAAGCCGAAGTAGGCAATAATCAGGGGCAAGGTTATCGGTAAGGTAAATTGCTGAGCCTCCTGTTGGGAGTCGACTGCCGAGCCCACTGCTGCGAACAGGGCTCCGTATAACAGATACCCGCCCAGGAAGTAAAATGCGAAGTTGAATACGATATAGGCGTAAGGTATTTCGTTAATGGATTTCAGAAGGTTCAACGCCTTTGAATTCTGTTGGAGCGCCTCAGAAACTTCAGGATTATCAACCTGGTTCATAACCTGTTCCATGGCTTGTTGCTGGGGCGGTTTAACTCCAAACAAACTAAGTGTGACTGTTGAAAGCACACCGATGAGTATGGCCCAGATAAAAAACTGCAGCAAGCCCACCGAGGCAATGCCCAGAATTTTACCCATCATCAACTGAAACGGCTTGACAGAGGAAATAATTACCTCAACAATTTTGCTGGTCTTCTCTTCAATAACTCCCAGCATAATCTGCATGCCGTAGATCAACACAAACATGTAAATCAGTACACCCAGTACAAACCCCAAAACATACAGCATGCCCGTATTGCTGTCTTTTTCTTCCCCGCTTTCAGTCAGGTTTATAGACTTCAGACTAATGGAAGTCTTTAAACTTTTAAGGGTTTCTTTATCGATGTTGAACTGTTCCAGTTTCAGGTCATGAATGCGTCTTTCCAGCAAATTCTCCAGGTCATCCATTTTACGCACACCCGGATTCTCTTTGGTGTAGAGTGTGATTCCTTCCGGCTTCGAAAGTTCAAAAGACGGAATGTAGAGTAACGCAAAATGCTGGGTTTGTTGGTAAACTGCTTTGGCCTGCTCCAGGGTTCCGGAAAGGGTAATGAATTCAAATTTCTCATTGGTCTCCAGGTTCATCCGGCCGCTTTCGTCCAATACTTCAACAATGGATTTGCCCGCTTTTTCTTCCTGCTTGATGAAGATCAGCACCATTATTCCAATGAGTGCCGGGAAGATGAGCGGGATCAAGATGGTAGCAACCAGAAAGGATTTTTTCTGAACACGGTTCAGAAATTCACGTTGCATAATGAGCCAAATCTTGTTCATGCGGTTGTGCGGTTTAGGTTGTCGGCTGATTCATCTTTCACCAGGCTGATAAATATCTCACTCATGGTTGGAATTTTTTCAACAAAGCCATGCACTTCGGTACGTTCAACCAGGTCGCGGATTAATTGGTTGGGACTGGTTACGCCCCGGATGCGAACAGTAGAATGATAGAAGTTATCTTCCGGGTTTCGCTGTTCAAGCAATTCATACATATCCATCGGCAAGGTAAAATTGCCGATATGTTCCACTGAAAACGTGTTGGTTTTGTAGGCGTCTTTAACCTGCTTCTTTGGTCCTTCCAGAATTTTTTTAGACTTGTTGATGAGCGCAATATGATCGCACAACGCTTCAACCGATTCCATCCGGTGGGTGGAGAAAATTATGGTAGCGCCTTTGTCGCGCATTTCCAGAATTTCATCGGTAATCAATTGGGCGTTTACCGGGTCAAACCCCGAAAAGGGCT
Organism: uncultured Roseivirgaceae bacterium; assembly: GCA_964583905.1. Lineage (GTDB taxonomy): Bacteria > Bacteroidota > Bacteroidia > Cytophagales > Cyclobacteriaceae > UBA2336. The sequence goes on along the minus strand of CAZOYJ010000027.1, from coordinate 17,326 downwards.
CATCCAAAATAATTAACCTGGGCTCGTGCAGTACGGTGCTCACAAACTGAACTTTTTGCGCCATTCCTTTGCTCAGGTCTTCCACTTTTTTATTCCACCAGTCTTTGATTTCGAATTTGGTGAGCCACACTTTCAGTTTTTCCAGCGCCTCGCTTTTACTCATGCCTTTTAATTGCGCCAGGTACAGCAGTTGTTCGCCCACTTTCAACTTTTTATAGAGTCCTCTTTCTTCCGGCAAATACCCGATGGTTCCAATGTGTTTTTCGCTGAGCGGTTCTCCAAAGATGGAAATAGCGCCTTCATCGGCATTGATGATTTGATTAATGATGCGGATAAAGGTTGTTTTCCCCGCTCCATTTGGGCCTAACAGACCGTAGATACTTTTTTCGGGGATGTTCAGCGAAACCTGGTCGAGGGCCAGGTGCTGGGTATAGCGCTTGGTAACATTTTGGGCAGAAAGAGCAATCACAGGTTCAGTTTTTTGTCTGAACCATTAGTATAACAAATAGGGAATGAATTACAACCTGTTGTTACCGGTTTGTTTGCTTGAAGATAATATTGCCCATAGAAACGTCAAGATCAAACGTAAGGGCATTATCCGGGTTTTTCAGAAAGGCATCGTTGGCAAACGTGTTCGAACCGGTTTTTTTCAGGTTGCCGGGCATTTTTATACTGCACAACCACGAGTCTTTAATTTTCACCGATACGGGTGTTGTTTCATCCATGGGCAGCAAAACAAGCAAGTTTCCGGCACCCACACTGCCTTTCACCAGGTTGCCGCGGATGGGCTGTGTGCTGAAATCGAGTGTAACGTTGCCTAAACCAACATCGGCCAGGATGTATTTTGTTTTGGCCAGGCTGATATTTTTGGCGTGGATGGAGCCTAAATCAACTTTCATGGTCAGGGTGTCCATGTCTACCAGGTTTTCAATGCCGTTGTGATACCCTACAATAACATCCGCGCTGGCGGTAATGATTTTAAGTGTCCGGATGGCCAAACCCGAAAGATCGATGTTGGCATTGCCTAAGCCGTAATTCAGTTCAAGGTTATACGGCTTCTCATCGGTGAGGTACATTTTCCAGTACTTCTCTGAAGTGGAGCTTTCGGAGTTGAATACTTTTGACGAAATGGTTTGGCTGAATCCTTTATTTCCGGACTCTTCCAATGACAAGAAGACATCGCACACCTTTCCCTTTATCTCTTTTCTGAAATGATGTGCATAAGAGCCCAATTCCTGGTTGCTGAATACACTGAGAATATCCGGATTATGGCTGGGTTTAATGAAGCAATTGCCACTGTTGGCTTTAATCTGAAGCCGGATGCTTTCACATTGGGTATTGTCCTCCACCGTAAACTGCTTCTTAATCTGGCCGATGGCCAGCCCGGAAATGAGCACACTTATCCCTGTAAGCCAAAAAACTCTCTGCATGACGGTTAAAACGGGCATCGGGCAGCAGGGTTGCCGGTTGTAAGATAATTGTGAAAAAATACCCCCGGAAGGAAGTGTTTATTAATGGATTGGATTCTCAAAGTGCTGATAATCAATGAAAAAACTCTTTCATCTTTTCAAAGAACCCCTTGTCGGATGAATCCGGATGGGGTGCGAAATTGGGTGAATTTCGTAGGCTTTCAAGCTGATCCTTTTCCTCAGCGCTGAGCTTCTTGGGTGTCCAAACGTTTACGTATACCAATTGATCCCCGGTTTCGTAGCCATTGACGTCTTTAATGCCTTTTCCGCGCAAGCGTAAAATTTTTCCGCTTTGGGTACCCGGATCAATTTTGATTTTAGCTTTTCCCGAAATGGTGGGTACTTCTACGGATGTGCCCAGGGCAGCATCAATAAAGCTGATGTACAAGTCATAAATCAGGTTGTTGCCATCCCGTTTCAACACTTTGTCTTCCTGCTCTTCGATTAAAATAAGGAGGTCTCCGGCAATTCCGCCACCGGGTGCTTCATTACCCTTACCTGACATGGAAAGCTGCATACCATCGCTTACCCCTGCCGGAATTTTTATGGGGATAATTTCTTCCTTAGGCATCAACCCCGAGCTATCTACACCTGGAGGACGTTTATCGATGATTTGTCCGGAGCCATTACACTGATGACACGTGGTGGTTGAAACCATCTGGCCCAGCATGGTATTTACAACCTTTCGCATCTGCCCGGTTCCCTGGCAGGTTGAGCAGTTTTTGAAAGTAACCCCTTCGGCATGTACCAGGCGGTTAACTTTTATTTTTTTATCAGCTCCAAGCGCGATTTCTTCCAGGGAAAGTTTCAATTTGATGCGCAGGTTTGATCCTTTACGCTGTCGCCTGCGGCCACCACCACCACCAAAGAAACTATCGAACGGGCTGCCGCCACCACCAAAAATATCTCCAAACTGGCTGAAGATATCCTCCATGTCCATGTGATGACCGCCACCAAACCCGCCATTGCCGCGCGAATGCCCGAAGCGATCGTATTGTGATCGCTTGTTGGAATCGCTCAGCACTTCGTAGGCTTCAGCAGCTTCTTTGAATTTTTCTTCTGCCTCTTTATTGCCTGGATTTTTATCGGGATGAAACTGAATAGCCACCTTGCGATAGGCTTTCTTTATCTCGTCTGCCGAAGCATCTTTTCCAACACCTAGTATTTCGTAGTAATCGCGCTTTGCCATGATAATTCCATTACTGCCCGACTACTACTTTCGCGTAGCGGATCACTTTGTCGTTTAATAGATATCCTTTCTCCACTACATCCAGAATTTTCCCCTTCAGGTTTTCCTCCGGGGCCGGCAATTGCGTAATGGCTTCGTGCACATCGGCATCAAAGTCAGTGCCTGTTTGGATGTTCATGGGGGTAACCCCCGATTGTTCGAGTGTTTTTTTAAACTTGTTGCCAATCAGGATAAACCCTTCCAGTTCTTTGCTTTCGGTTGCCTGAAATGCTTTTTCGGCCCGTTCAAAATCATCCATTACCGGGAGCAGCGATTTGATTAACTGTTCATTGGCCGATTGCACCATGTCCAGTTTTTCTTTGGCGGTTCTGCGCCTGAAGTTTTCAAACTCCGAGTAGAGCCGCAAATATTTGTCTTTAGCTTCTGCCAATTCGTCTTGTAGTTTTTTCAGTTCTATCTCCAGTTTACCCGATTCGGTTCCGTTGAGGGTCTCAAAGGTTTCCGGACTTTCTTCAGGCTGCTGCCGGTTCTCAACGGTTTCGGTTGGTTGGTTCTGTAAATCCTGCTCAGTTTGTGGGTTATTTTCCATCACAATAATCTTCTGTATCGTTGATTCTAGCGCAATTTGTCAATTATTCTGCCAATAATTGCTTTTGTGTCAGTTTGGCACCTGATGTTAGTGCAGGTTTTGCCAGATGAGGTCTTTCAGTTGGGTAATGCCTTTTTGGGTTACCGATGAGATGAACAGGTAGGGGATGTCGTGTGGTAGTTCTTTTTGAAGGGCTTCGGTTAATTCATCGTCCAGCATGTCGGATTTAGAAATGGCCAGCAACCGCTTTTTATCCAGCAATTCGGGATTGTATTTTTTCAATTCGTTCAACAAAATCTCATATTCCTTTTTGATGTCTTTGGCATCGGCCGGAACCAGGAACAGCAACAATGAATTGCGTTCGATGTGGCGAAGGAAACGTATGCCCAGGCCACGTCCTTCGGCAGCGCCTTCAATGATGCCGGGAATGTCGGCCATTACAAACGACTTATCATCCCGGTAGGAAACAACTCCCAGGTTTGGCGTTAACGTAGTGAAAGGATAATCGGCAATTTTTGGTTTGGCCGCAGAAACTACAGAGAGTAAGGTTGATTTGCCGGCATTCGGAAATCCGACCAGGCCGACATCGGCCAGTAGTTTAAGTTCGAGAATAACCCACTCTTCTTTACCCGGTTCACCGGGTTGGGCATAATTGGGTGCCTGTTTGGTGGAGGTTGCAAAGAACAAATTTCCTTTACCGCCCCGGCCTCCGGGTGTGAGAATAAACTCCTGACCATCATCGGTTATCTCCACAATCGTTTCGCCTGTTTCAGCCCGTTTGGCCACAGTGCCGAGTGGCACTTCAATGATTTCATCTTTGCCTTCGGCACCGGTGCAATTTTGCGATTCGCCTGGTGTGCCCGATTCTGCTATTATATGCTTCCGGTATTTTAAATGGAGCAAGGTCCACAGTTGTTTGTTGCCCCGTAATATGATGTGTCCGCCCCGCCCGCCATCGCCACCATCGGGCCCGCCTTTGGGTACAAATTTTTCACGATGAAAATGAACGCACCCCGCCCCGCCTGCGCCTGAGCGTGAGCAAAATTTTACATGATCAATAAAATTGGGAGCCGACACGTCAGGTGGTACTTACATGAGCAATTGTTTGTCTATTTCGCGGCATAGGTTTTCAAAAATCTGGTCGATATCACCTACCCCCACTACGGCTGAATACTTGCCCAGCTTCTCGTAGTATTGAGCCACCGGAACAGTTTCAGCCTTGTAAACCGCAATGCGGTTTTCAATCACCTCGGGCTTGGCATCGTCCGGGCGGTTTTCCTTATTGGCCCGATCGGCTAATCGTTTTTTTAATTCATCTTCATTTACCATGAGTTCCACCAACGCGGTAATGCCCGTATTGTTCTTCGCCAATAGGGCATCCAATGCTGCGGCTTGATTAACCGTTCTTGGAAATCCATCGAAAATAATTCCACCTATTTTGCCACTGGTTTTGATCTTATCATCCACCATATCAATCACCACCTGGTCCGGAACAAGGTTTCCTTTGCCCATGTATTCCTGGGCAAGTTTGCCCAATGCTGTTCCTTCTTTCAGATGTTTACGGAAAAGGTCGCCTGTTGAAATATGGATGAGCTGATACTTGTCGATCAGTTTGGCGCTTTGTGTTCCTTTGCCGGCCCCCGGAGGGCCAAAGAGAATAAGGTTGATCATGGTTTTAAGCAATTAGGGGTGCAAGATAATGATCCAATTTAAAATAGAAGCAGCCTTCTGCGTTCATTTGCCCCGGTTCGGAATGATCTTAATCACCTGTTTGAAAGTAAATATCATTCAGGTTGCGGCCCAGTCCGTCATAATCAAGGCCATACCCGAGAACAAATTCATGGTCGATATCGAAGCCGATATATTTGGGCTGAACGGCATGATCGCGTGCAGGTGCTTTACGGATCAGCGTAACAATTTCAACTGAACGTGTTCCTAAACTGCGTAACTCTTCAACCACTTTACTTAAGGTGAGGCCAGTGTCCATAATGTCTTCAACCAGTATAATATCCTGATTGAAAATACTTTCACTTAACCCAATAAGGGTTTGCAGGTTTCCGGTGCTGGCAGTTCCCTGGTAGGAAGAGTGTTTCACGAACGACACCCGGCATTCAAGGGTAATTTCGCGCAACAAATCACTGGCAAAAATAAACGAACCGTTCAGGATGGGTAAAAAAAGCGGAGTGCGACCTTTGTAGTCCGCATTGATCTGATCGGCCAACGTCTTAACCTGCTTGCGGATCTTCGCCTCGTCAATAAACTTTTTAAATGTTAAGTCTTTAATCTTCATGCGTTATTCGGCCTGCAAAGATATAAAAGGCAGGTGAAGTAGGAAGTTAAAGATTGGGAAGTAGGGTGTAATTCATTTTGTATCCTTAATACTCCCTGGGTAAAAGCCGGGGCAGCTTAAGGAATAATAGTGAATGCCCATATCTGTAAGTGCTGTTACCTGGAGGAATTTTCTGCGTGAATAGGATGTTTTCATCACGGTTGAATTTTAGTTAAATTTGAATCATGCACGAATCAATTACACGTCCACCCAAAACAATTATGGAAGTTTACAAGATGCTTCCGGAAGGAACATTGGCCGAACTGATTGAAGGAATATTGTATATGAGCCCATCACCAATTGACAAGCACCAGCGGATCGTTTCCCTGCTTTCTGCCCAACTGATTTTGTTCACAGAAGAAAATGACCTCGGCCACATTTATGTTGCTCCATTTGATGTTTATCTGGATGAGCACTCCAATGCAGTCCAGCCCGATATTTTATTCATCGCTAAAGAAAATCTTTCCATAATCCAGGGCCATGTACACGGTGTTCCCGATTTGGTTATTGAGATATTGTCAGAGGGAAATCCCAATCACGATAAGAAAAAGAAGAAAAACCTGTACGAAAAATTTGCGGTAAAGGAATATTGGATTGTTGATCCTGAAACCAGGAATGTTATCGGGTACCGGTTTAAGAACGGTTCTTTCGCAGAACTTGAACCGTCAACCGGACAAATTAATTCACTGCTGTTGGGCCGTGCATTCACATTTTAAGGCTATAGCTCCTTCATCAGGCATCTGTACAAAGTCATCATACTTTCAATGTCGCGCTTAAGCACTTTCTCATGCGGGGTATGCGGATTTTGCTGCGGTGCGCCAATGAAACACCAGTCAAATGGGTGGGGAGAGATTTGTAGCTCCCTTCCATCGCTTGAACCCATACCTTCTACTTCAAGCTGATATTCAGCTTTGTGTTTATCGGCAATTTCAAGGATGCGTTGTATGAATTTTTTACGTGGAATGTTTCTGTCGCGCATGGAAACGACAACACCTTTGCCGGGTTCAACCCCATCCGAAACCCAGGTGATATCGGAGATCAACGCCTGGCATACACCCCATTGCTCGTTGATGTATTTGGCGAGGTAAGGCACCGAGCCTCCGCCATGTTCTTCCCAGCACGAAAAAACAATCACCCCATCTTTTACTTGTGAAGCCACCATCAAGGCGTTGTACACGCCCAACCGGTTATCGAGGTATGCAGACTGAATATAATCATGAGTTTCTTTGAAATTGATTTTGTAGGTGAGGGAAGTGCCGCGATCAATCACCCGTCCAAACCGGTAGAAGGCATGATTTTCTTTGTCGTATTCCAACTCGCATTCAATCGGCCCGCGGCTGTCGTGCCCAACGAGCCTGGTGCCCATTTCGGCTTCCGGGCTACCAATGGGCAATAACTGATTGAAGTAACGCACCGTAAAGCCGATGCTGTCCAGGTGTGCAAAAATGGCCGTGCGGGGTTTGCCGAACTTGAGCAGGATGCAATCCTGGAATTCATCACCAACGATGATTTCCGGTTTCGTCTTCCAGTTTTTCTTGGCTTTACTAATGTAGTTCAGGAGAAACTCTTTCAAGGCATATTCCTCGCCCGAAGGGGCGTGCACTTGGCAAAGGCGCTTCAGCAAGGCAAAGCCGGTTTTCTGAGTAGAAGCGGTATCCGGAGTTTTATTTCGCGGCATGAATTTTCTTTATGCAACTTTATCTTAAATTTTGGTTGGAAAAAAGTATTCGTAAAACATGCTCTTCATTTTAAACCAGGTCGATTCCATTGCCAATCAGATGCTGATGGAATTACGCGATAAATCGATTCAACAAAACCGGATGCGCTTCCGAAAAAATGTGGAGCGATTGGGCTCTATTCTGGCCTATGAGGTATCTAAAAAACTCGAATACGAAACCAAACCGGTTGAAACCCCATTGGGCATATCATCCATTAAAATATTAAAAGCGCAACCTGTGCTGATCACCGTTTTGCGGGCGGGGATACCCTTTTTTCAGGGCTTTCAGGATTTTTTCGACCAGGCTGAATGCGGATTTGTTGGGGCTTACCGTAAAGAAGAATCAGCGGATGTTGCCATTAACCTTGAATACCTGGCCGCCCCGGGCCTGGAAGGAAAGCAACTGATACTGGTTGATCCGATGTTGGCTACCGGAAAATCATTCATGGCTTCGATACAAGCCTTGATGAAGCACGGAACCCCCGCGCATGTTCATGTAGCCGCCCTGGTGGCTGCGCCCGAAGGTGTTGCGTTCTTAACCGAAAACCTGAAACTACCGTTTACGATCTGGACCTGTGCATTAGACGAAAAGCTGAATGAACACGCCTATATCGTTCCGGGGTTGGGCGATGCGGGCGATTTAAGCTATGGCGTAAAGCTTTAAGCTCCGGGTTTATGCACAACGGGCAACCCCTAATACTACTTTCATTTTAATCCTGGTAAAACTGTATGATTGAAGAACTGCTCAAAGCCATACCGGTATTCCTTTCCAGTCTGGTTAAATTTATTGCCGGACCATTGGGCGGTTACGGATTAGGCTTACACATTTTAACCACGATACTGACAACCGTTTTGGGAATGATGACCAGTGTGGTGGCGTTTACTTTTTTTGGAGACTGGCTGCGTATGAAGTTGCTGAAACGGTGGTTGAGCCGGCAAAAGAAATTTACACCGCGTTCGAGACGCGTGGTAACGGTATGGAAAAAATTTGGCCTTGGCGGCATTGCCTTTTTAACCCCGCTTTTGCTTACCCCCATTGGAGGCACCATACTGGCGATTAGTTTGGGGGCACCGAAAAAATACATCCTGCTCTATATGTTTATCAGCGCTGTATTTTTTTCAATACTGTTTACCGTAATGGTGTACAGTTTTGGACGAAGTGTTTTTCCGGATTTTGTGAAGCCTTGAGCTATTGTGAAGAAGCATAACTCTTACTGTTCATCCGGCAGCACTTCAATATCATGAATCAACACTTTTTTCGCGATGGCCTGACCGGTTTTGGTAGCCGCTAATCCACCCAATGCGGTTTCTTTGTAACGGGTTTCCATACTCGCGCCAATTTCGCCCATGGCTTCAATCACTTCATCAACCGGAATTACACTGCTCACATTTGCTAACCCGATTTGCGCAGAACTAAAGGCAATGGCCGCTGCGCTCGCGTTGCGAACAATGCAGGGTACTTCCACCAGCCCGGCAACCGGATCGCACACTAAGCCCAACATGCACTGAACGGTTATCGCCACAGCATTAAAAATCTGATCGGTGTTTCCATCCAAACAATACACAATAGCTGCGGCACCCATTGCAGCAGCGGTTCCCGTTTCGGCCTGGCAGCCGCCCACCGCTCCGGCAATGCTGGCTTTTTGTTCCATGATGAGCGCTACGCCAGCAGCCAGCAACATGGCCTCCAGAATTTTTTTGTCTTCAATGGAATGAATTTCCTGGAGGGTGAACAACACTCCGGGCATAATGCCACTGGCCCCGGCCGTAGGCGCGGCTACCACGCGACCCATACAAGAGTTTACTTCTTTAGCTGCCAGTGCCCGCGAAATAAGGTTTTGAAATTCTTTGGATAAAACGGTTTGCGAATGGTTGTACACTTTCTTCGCCCCGTTGTTCACCATGCCCGAACGTGACGTCATGTCTTCGGTGAGCCCGGTAACAACCGCTTCTTTCATCACCGTCCAGGCCCGGGATAACCCATCCCGGATTTCCTGTTCGGTGCGGTTCTTCTGGATTTTTTCGTATTCAATCACCACCTCAATCAACGACTTGTTATTGGTGGTTGAATAGTTTTTCCAGTTTTCGAAGGAGTCAAACAAGAAGGTCATACATGAAGAATTAAGAATGTCAGGGCAAAGTTACGATTAATTAAGCCACACCAACTCGGCAATCTTCTGGATGGTTACAAGGCTTAAAACAGAAAGAAAAATAAGGGTTATTGCTCGGCCGGAAATTTTTAAACTGGTAACCATCCCAAGGGGTGAACCGATCAGCACACCAATACATATCGGAATGATCATCGGTAGTACAATTAATCCTTTACTCATGGGAATGGCATTGGGCGGTTCAAGAAACAGGTTGTTTATCGATAGCCCCAGGCAAGTAGCGAAGATGGTTCCGAACGAAATGGATTTCGCTTTCAGGATATCTACCTTTTGCCACAGGTTAAGCATAGGAATGATTACCGTTCCGCCACCCAGGCCAGTTAAGGAAGCAACTGCCCCGGAAAGTCCACCGGTAAGGATCAAACGTGGTTTGGTGGAGTGCTCATCCTGCGGATTGGAAAGTCGTAATTTTTTAAAAATCTGAAGAATAACAATGAACATGAACACGACTACCACGGCATTGAAAAAATTGCGGGAATAAAAACTGCTCTTCACCACCACTTCAAACACCATAAATGAAAAAATAACCGCGCTTGCCGCAACCCATAGGGTTTCTTTTAAATAGAAAGCTTTTTTGCGTAGGGAGATAAGAATATTAGAAATGGAAGAAACCAATGTAGCAAAAATGGCATTGGCAATCGTTACACTTACATAGTACGGTTCGGGCACACCGAAATGCACAAGTACCAACGGAATTACGGCCAACATAATAAACCCGGTGCCAATGCCGGTTAATCCGGCAATAAAACCACCGATCAGGCCGGCAGCAACCAAAAGTAAATTTTCAACCATGGTGTAACGGAAAGCCTTTATCTTTCCGAAAGTTAACGGGTATTATCAGAATTTTAAATAACAATAGCGTGCGGAGCGTGTGTAAGCCGATAACCTTTTTAGTGTTGCTGATGTTCTCTATCCCTGAAAGGATAAGCGCTCAAGTAGAGGATATCTGGCAGGTACTGGCCGAGGTGGGTTTTGAAACGAAACCCAGCCGCGAAAACGGTTTTGAAATTGACTCGCCCAAATTCAGTAAGCGGTTGTGGAGTTACGATGGAAAGAAAGTGAAGGTGAAAGGTTATCTGATACCCATGTCGGAACTTGGCGGACGGCAGGAATACATGTTGTCGGCTTTGCCGTTTAACCAATGTTACTTTTGCGGAGGTGCAGGGCCGGAAACCGTAGTGGAACTTCAAACCAAACAATCCATCAAATTTGTGACCAAGCAGATTGTGATGGAGGGCACACTTCAACTGAATGACAAAGACCCCGATCATCATATGTATATTATAAAAGATGCCCGGTTGGTTGAATGAATTTCATACGCTCATGTAAAGAATTCTATCCCTTACCATGAAGTACTATACATCACTCTTTACATTTTTATGGATTGCGTTTATCCTTCAGGCGCAACCTGCCGATGAAGCCGCCATTCGAAAAATTTACGATGAAGCCTTAGCCCGTGGCCAGTCGTATGAAATGCTCGAACATTTGTGCACGCGGATTGGCGCCCGCCTAAGTGGCTCACCGGGGGCAGCAGCGGCCGTTGAATGGAGCCGGCAGGTGATGCGGGCTTATGGATTTGATTCAGTATGGCTGCAACCGGTAATGGTACCGCATTGGGTGCGGGGTAAACAAGAAATCGGAAGAATAGTTAACTCCAAAAAACTTGGATCGGAAGCAGTAAATGTGTGCGCGTTGGGCGGTTCAGTGGGTACGGGCCCTTCGGGTATACTGGCCAATGTTGTAGAAGTAAAATCCTGGGATGAATTGAAGCAGTTGGGTGAAAAAGGAGTTAAGGGTAAAATCGTTTTTTTTAATCGCGCTATGGACCCGACAATAATCCCCATGTTCAGTTCGTATGGTCGGGCAGTAGATCAGCGGGCCAATGGTGCTTCTGAAGCTGCCAAGCTGGGCGCCATCGGTGTAATTGTCCGTTCGATGGGCGTTAACCTGGAAGATTATCCGCATACGGGCTCGTTACGGTATGCACTGAATGTTCCGAAAATTCCGGCTGTTGCCATTGCCACGCGGCACGCAGAATTGTTAAGTAATTTGTTTAAGGAAGATAAGGAATTGAAATTTTATTTTGAAACGCATTGTGAAGCGCTTCCGGATGCACCTTCCTTTAATGTGATTGGTGAATTGAAGGGTTCTGAATTTCCAGATGAGATTGTCGTTGTTGGCGGCCACCTCGACAGTTGGGATTTAGGCCAGGGCGCTCACGATGATGGAGCGGGATGTGTGCAGTCCATTGAAGTGCTCCGGATTTTTAAGGCGATGAACTATAAACCCAAACGCACTATTCGGGCAGTGATGTTCATGAATGAAGAAAACGGATTGCGGGGCGGTGTTGAATATGCCAACCAGGCAAAATTTCGAAATGAAATGCACATAGTTGCGATGGAATCTGACCGGGGTGGCTTTACCCCGCGTGGCTTTACCATGAGTGCACCCGATGCTGTGAAAGCAAAAATCAGGAGTTGGAAACCCTTGCTTGAACTTTACGGACTTTCTGATTTTTCACAGGAAGGCGGAGGCGCGGATATCAGCCCGTTAGCCCCGCAGGGCGTTCCGTTAATCGGGTTCTTACCGGATTCACAACGGTATTTCAATTACCACCACACGGCTGAAGACACGTTTGATAAGGTGGATAAGCGTGAGCTTGAATTGGGTGCCGCCTCCATGGCCGCGTTGATTTACCTGATTGATCAGTACGGGTTGAAGTAGTATCCTGCACCTAAGCAGAATTTCAAAAATCAACGACTCCCAAATACTCCGCTTGCTCTAAAATGTAGATCATCCGGTCAGGATCATGATCATTTAAACGTAGAATGCCCTTTACTTCAATAGGTTTATCGGTATAAGCAATGGCCTTTTTTAAATTCACCTCAACTACCGATTCAGGACCTCCAACGCCACAGAAGAAACATGCATTCAGCGGAAGCGAAGTGAGCATAAAGGTTGTGCCTTTCATCAGGCCATTATCAAACGGCACCATGTAACCGGGCAGCACCACCGATTTTCCATTCAACGATTTGGCTGCTTCGCTGAAAATAGGTTTGTTGTAATCGCCATGCTCATCCTTTGCAGTTTCATACCGGATGTCGTAAAGTTTAGGCCATATCAGGGAAGGAAATCCTAAGTAAACATTTTTATCCTGGGCAAATCCAATCCGGGCGATTGAAAGAAAAGCGAAAAGAAGAAATATCCTCATGTTCCTGTTAAGCCGGTGTGGGTTCTTCAAAGGCTTCAACCGGTAAACAACTGCACACTAAGTTCCGATCGCCATAGGCATTGTCGACCCTACCCACACTGGGCCAGAACTTCGCTTCTTTTACATACGCCAGGGGATAAGCTGCCTTCTGCCGGCTATAGGGTTTGTCCCAGCTATCGGAAGTAATCACAGCGGCCGTATGCGGAGCATTTTTCAACACGTTGTTTTCTTTGTCGGCTTTCCCTTCTTCCACTTCACGAATTTCATTCCGGATTTGAATCAACGCATCGCAGAAGCGATCGAGTTCCTCTTGTGTTTCGCTTTCAGTTGGTTCAATCATCAACGTGCCGGCTACCGGGAAGGAAACCGTTGGTGCATGAAAACCATAATCCATCAGTCGCTTGGCAATATCTTCTACTTCAATACCGGCTTTTTTAAAGTCGCGACAATCCACAATCATTTCGTGTGCACAGCGGCTGTTGCTGCCGGTGTATAAAATTTTGTAATGCCCTTCCAGACGATCTTTGATGTAATTGGCGTTGAGGATCGCCAGTTTGGTGGCGTTGGTTAATCCTTCGGTTCCCATCATGGCAATGTAGGCATACGAAATAGCGAGAATGCTGGCGCTGCCCCAAGGTGCAGCCGATACGGCCGTGATGGCCTGCTCGCCACCGGTTTGTATTACGGCATGTCCGGGTAAGAAGGGCTTCAACTTATCGTTCACACAAATGGGGCCCATACCGGGGCCGCCACCGCCATGCGGAATACAAAATGTTTTGTGCAAGTTGAGGTGACACACATCGGCACCGATGTTGGCCGGTGATGTTAATCCAACCTGGGCATTCATGTTGGCGCCATCCATGTATACGAGGCCACCGCATTGGTGAATGGTTTCACAGATTTCGACAATGGCTTCTTCAAACACGCCATGCGTGGAAGGATAGGTTACCATTAACGCTGCGAGCTTGTCTTTGTGTTGTTCGGCTTTTGCTTTCAGATCGGCCACATCAATTTTTCCTTCTGCATCCGACTTTACAATCACCACCTGCATCCCGGCCATTACGGCACTGGCCGGGTTAGTGCCGTGGGCCGATGCCGGAATTAAAGCAACATTCCGGTGGTGATCACCGCGATGCTGGTGATACGCGCGTATAACCATCAGGCCTGCGTACTCGCCTTGTGCACCACTGTTGGGTTGAAGGGAGACACCGGTGAAGCCCGTAATTTCAGCCAGCCATTTTTCAAGATTGCTTGTAAGTTTTTGATAACCGGATGTTTGATCGGCCGGGGCAAACGGGTGCATATTGCCCAGTTCGGGCCACGTTACCGGAATCATTTCTGTTGTGGCGTTCAGTTTCATCGTGCAGGAGCCCAGGGAGATCATGGAATGCACCATCGATAAATCCTTGTTCTCCAGTTTCTTGATGTACCGTAACATTTCATGCTCGGCATGATATGAATTGAATACCGGGTGTGTCATGAAAGCAGACGTGCGGGTGAGTGATGCCGGCCAGGCGCCAGACTGATTCAGTTGATTAACCGGCTCTTCATTAACCGGCTTATTAGTAGCTGTTGCAAAAATGGACAGAATGTTGGTAACGTCCTCTATGGTAGAGGTTTCATCCAGCGCAATACCTACATGATTGGATTCGAAATAGCGGAAATTGACTTCGCGCATTTCTGCTTCTTTCCGCAGTTCTTCTTTATCGGCAACCTCTACTTTAAGGGTATCGAAATAATGTTCATTCACCTGTGTGAATCCAAACGTTTTTAATCCGGAAGCCGTAAGTTTTGCCAGTCCGTGTACCCGCCCGGCAATTTTCTTCAAGCCCTCCGGTCCGTGGTACACGCCATACATGCCGGCCATCACCGCCAGCAATACCTGGGCAGTACAGATATTCGAGGTGGCTTTCTCCCTGCGAATATGTTGTTCGCGGGTTTGAAGGGCCATGCGGTATGCGGGTCTTCCCTGTGCATCCAATGATGCGCCAATGATTCTTCCGGGCATCTGCCGCTTAAATTCTTCTTTCGTGGCAAAGTAGGCAGCATGCGGTCCGCCAAAACCCATGGGTACACCAAAACGCTGACTTGACCCCACCACTACATCGGAACCCATTTCACCGGGCGATTTTAATAAAGTTAACGCAAGCAAGTCGGCAGCTACAGCAACGAAAACATCGTGATCGTGTGCCGCTTGAATAAAGGCTGTGTGATCCTGAACAGCCCCATCGCTGTTGGGGTATTGCAGGAACATGGCAAACAAGGCGGGATCGGTTAGATCTAATTGCGCCAGATCACCAACCACCAGTTCAATGCCTAACGGGGCCGATCGTGTTCTGAGCACATCAAGGGTTTGCGGAAAGGTATGCCGATCAACAAAAAATTTATTCGCATTCTTTTTGGTGGGGTTAAGAGATGCATGCAATAGATGCATGGCTTCAGCGGCCGCAGTACCTTCGTCCAGTAACGAAGCGTTAGCAATTTCCATCCCCGTAAGATCGATTACCATTGTTTGGTAATTGATCAACGCTTCCAAACGGCCTTGCGCAATTTCGGCCTGGTAAGGTGTATAAGCAGTATACCATCCGGGGTTTTCGAGAATGTTCCGTAAAATCACGCCCGGTGTGAAGGTATTATAGTAACCCATGCCGATAAACGACTTGAAGGTTTTATTCTGCTGAAGCAGCGACCGGAAAGATTTTAAAAATGCAGGCTCGGTTTGGGCGGTTGGCAGGTTTAAGGGATTTTTCAGCCGGATGTTGGCCGGAACCGTTTGGTCAATCAATTCATCCACCGAAGTGGCCTTAACCACCTTCAGCATGTCGGCAATTTGTGTGGCATCAGGACCGTTGTGGCGGTCTTCAAACTTTTCTTCGTAATGCGGATCGATATTCATAAGTAATGCTTGATAACGTGTTTTTTAGTGGTCGAGTCAGGGCCACAAAGGTAAATGATCAGCGCACAAAATACAGGTTTTAAGAAATTTCCCGGCCCTGATATTGATCAGGATAACCGCCCCTGTAAATTTTTGTTTAACACGCCCGGCACCGGGTTCGGGATTGTGGTACGATGGTTATATTTCGCCTTCAATCCAAACGAAAAATCATAATGAGACTACACCTTGTATTGTTTTTATGGCTGGGATTTACCCTGCTTGCCCAAGCCCAGGATCCTGCCGTGCAGAAATACGGTAACCTTATTACCGAAGCTGACTTAAAAGATAACCTTACCATCCTGGCGTCCGATGCATTGGAAGGCCGGGCTACCGGTACCCGTGGCCAGAAAATGGCCGCAGCATTTATTGCCGCACATTTTGAAGAAATCGGATTGCGCGGCCCCGTTAACGGAAGTTTTTATCAGCCTTTCCCTTTATACTCTTCCGGTTCGCCTGAGGTAGCCTTTAGTGCTGGTGGCGTTACGCTGAAGGAAGGTGAAGAGTTCGTTTACTTTGGTTCAGGCAGTACCGAGGGCGCACTCCAACTTCCCCTGGTGTATGCCGGGTTAGGAACTGAAACAGACCTTAAGCAAGTGGATGTGAAAGGTAAAGCGGCCGTTGTTTACCTGGAAACCAATTCTTCCTTGCGCAATAATCAGTCGGTAGCAGCCTTACGTGAGAAGGAAGCCAAACTGGTAATAGTTGTGATGGATAAGGACGATGACTTCAAAACCACCGCAAGCCAGATCAGCCGGTTCAGTGGTGGTCGGATGAGTTTAACCAAAGGCAGTCCAAGCTCAAACTTGGGATTGTTTATCATCACCTCTTCGGCTGCAGCTAAACTTTTTAAGAGCACGCCAGAAAAATTAAAGAAAGCAGCCAGCGATAAGGCATTGACTAAAATTAAGTCTGCTGCCGCATCCTTTACGGTTACCCCTAAACACAAAGAAATCAAAACCGAGAATGTACTGGGTTTTTTAGAAGGCACTGATAAAAAAGATGAAGTGCTGGTGATTACCGCCCATTACGATCACGTGGGGAAGCTCACAAGCGGAGAAGGGGACCTGATAAACAATGGAGCCGATGATGATGGCTCGGGAACGGTAGCGGTAATGGCACTCGCCAAAGCGTTTGCCCAGGCAAAAAAAGATGGTAATGGTCCGCGTAGAAGCATTTTGTTTATGACGGTTACGGCTGAAGAAGTAGGGCTGTTAGGTTCTCAGTATTACACCGACACCAACCCGATTTTTCCGCTTAATAAAACCGTTGTTAACCTGAACCTGGACATGGTGGGCAGACGCGATCCCCAACATAAAGACAGTGCCCCGTATGTATATGTAATTGGTTCCGATAAACTCTCTACCGAATTGCACACCTTGAGTGAAAGTGTTAATCAGAAGTATACCAAGTTAATTTTTGATTACACGTATAACGATCAAAACCACCCTGACCGGCTGTACTACCGTTCAGACCATTGGAATTTCGCCAAGAAAGATATCCCGATTATTTTTTACTTCGATGGCATCCATGAAGATTACCATAAACCCAGCGATGAAGTAGACAAAATCGAATTCGACCTGTTGGCCCACCGCACCCAATGCGTGTTTTATACCGCATGGGAAATTGCCAACCGTGAAGGACGAATTATGGCAGATAAGAAATAATTAAGGGTCAACTAAAAACCTCCAAGGTCTCCAAGACCTTGGAGGTTTATTTAAA
>CAZOYJ010000026.1:0-24830 GCA_964583905.1 uncultured Roseivirgaceae bacterium | reverse complement strand
TGGAATTTGGAATAACCGGAATCTGTAATCAACCAAACCGTTTTTCCAGCATCTCCATAAATTCATGGAATTCTTCGCTCTCTTTATCCCAATCGTTGTAAAAACGATCCAGGTATTTTAACGCGGTGGGCATGTCGGGCAAACCATCCAATTCATCCACCGCCCGGCTAAAGGATTCGAAATCGCCCCGGAAAAGGATTTTTGTAAACATAAACTTCTGGTTGATGGTAAGCCGGTCTTTAATCCGGTCTATCTTCCTGAAGTTATCCGCCAAGGTTGGCTTTTGTTCCTGCAACAAGGAATCGTGCAGGGTTGCCTTTTCAGTCTTAGGCTCTTTGGGTTTAGCCGGAATCGGTTCGGGTTTCTTGAAATAGAATTTTTCTGACTCCAGCCGGGCTACCGCATCAAAACGGCTGATGTAACCGTCCAAGTCTTCCGGGGTGAAGTTCACTTCCTCAAGAATCTGATCCAGGATGCCAAAAGCTTCATTACCGGAAATTTCCTTAACGTCTTTTTCATCGAGGCGCTGCAACAGTTTTTCGAGTGGTGCTTTATTAATGCGCAGGTACTTAATCTCTTCGCGGAAGGAAGCCACATCCAGTTTGTTGTTCGGGCCCGAGAGGATCATGGAAAAATAATCATACGGGTTAAAAATCAGCAACAACGTCTGACTTACCGATTTCTTCAACAGGGGTGCGAAATGCTGCCGGTCAACCGAAATGTTTTTGGAGAGCACATTCATAAACGTATCCAACGCCTCTTTTACGTCCGGATGGGCATAATCGAAATAAGGGCTTTTTAATTTCTTAAGCTCTTCGCGCCAGGTTTTAAACAACTCGCGGATAACAAACAAGTTTACCTGCTGCACATCGGAAAATACCAGGATTTCCTGACCGCTGATTTTTTTCTTTTCCTTAAAAAACCGCTCAAGCATTTTCTCTGCATAGGCATCACTATACAGGGCAATGGCTTCCAGGCTTATCTTCTCGTCCATAGTGGTTTGTCAATCGATTAATCGCGTTCTTGCCGAAGTGTAAAAATAAGATTTACGGCTAATCTGTTGAACGCAAGATGGCAAGAATTGTGATACGGAATCTGGGAAAATCGGTGGAAGTAAAAGATTTTTCAAAATCCATTTTGCATTTGGTACAGGAAAACCACATCGACTGGATGCATGCTTGTGGTGGAATGGGAAGGTGCACCACCTGTAAGACTATCATTCTTCAAGGCGCTGAAAACCTGGCACCCCTTACGCGAGCCGAAATGCGCTACCGGGCCGAAGGGCTGCTGGCAGATAATGAGCGTCTTGCCTGTCAGGCTAAAATTTCCGGCACTATCCTGATTGAAGTTCCGGAGGCTGGCCAACTTCCACACATCACCTATCAGTAGCCGTGTATAATCGGTGCCGGACTATTACCTTGCATCATGTTTATTGAACCGCACTTAGGCCGAAAGGAATCCTCGGGACGTTCCGGATGGATTGAAGTGATTTGCGGCTGCATGTTTTCCGGAAAAACCGAAGAACTTATCCGAAGGCTTAACCGTGCCCTGATCGCCAAACAAAATGTTGAAATTTTCAAGCCGGTAACCGACACCCGGTATCACCAAGAAAACATTGTTTCGCATAACGAAAATGCCATCCGCTCAACGCCTGTAAACTTTTCAAATGACATTTTGCTATTGGCAGGAGATTGCGATGTAGTGGGTATTGACGAGGCCCAGTTTTTTGATGACGCCATTGTAGAGGTGTGCAATACGTTAGCCAATAGTGGCAAGCGGGTTATTGTTGCCGGGCTGGATATGGACTTTGAAGGCAAACCCTTTGGCCCCATGCCGAACCTATTGGCAGTAGCCGAATTTGTTACCAAAGTTCACGCCATCTGCGCCCAAACCGGTGAACTGGCTTCCTACTCTTACCGGCTAACGCAGAACAGCGAACAAGTAATGCTGGGTGAAAAAGCTGAGTATGAAGCCCGCAGCCGCAAAAGTTTTTTAGAGGGCATGAAAGGAAGAAAAAATACGGATGGTTAAGGGTGTAATAATAAGAGGATGGCTATTGCTTGCTAATTGCGTATTGCAAATGGTTACCTGCTTTGCGCAGGAGATTCCTCTCGGCACCTGGCGCTCGCACAATTCGTATACTACGATTCAGGCCATTACGTTCAGCACGACTAAAGTTTACGGAGCAGCCATGAATGGCATTGTGGTTTTTGATGGTGCAGACAACAGTCTCTCGGTTATCACCAAACAAGACGGATTAAGCAGTACCGATATTACTGCCCTGGCATTTGATCAGGCGCGTACACAAATGCTGGTAACCTATGCGGATGGCATGATTGACCTGGTGCGTACCAATGAAATTATTCCATACAGCACCCTGAAAAACTCAGCCCTCATAACCGGTTCAAAACGGATCAATGCCATCACGCTTCACCAAAATCTTGCCTACTTGTCGGCTGATTTCGGTGTTGTGGTGTTTGATTTAAACCAACGCGAACTAAAAGAAACCTGGCGCGACCTCGGCCCGGCCGGACAAACGCTGCGAATTATTGAAAGCGCATTTTTGGGCGATAGTATTTTTCTGGCTACCGATCAGGGCGTGATGGCCGGAAACATAAACGAAAACCTGCTCGACTTTGCACGCTGGAAAAGATTTTCTGCTCCCGTCAATACAGCCATTCAATCCATTGCCACATTCAATAACAAAATGTATGCTGCAGTAAATGGAGAGGGTTTGTTTGAATACGCTTCCGGAACATGGACGTTAACCGGGTTTTCGGGATCAACTTTTAACCGCATAACTGCTGCCACCAATCTGTTGATCGCGGAAGACGCTAAACTTTGGAAGCAAAGCGCTTCCGGAGCACTCATACAAATCGAAAGCGACAAATTTGAACAACCGGTACTTGCGCGCGAAGATGCTGCCGGTAAACTTTGGGTAGGCGACAGGCGAAACGGTTTAGTGTCGGATAAATCCGGTAGCTTTCAGTCTTACATTCCCAATGGCCCTACTTTTTCAGGAAGCTTCCGGTTCACCCTGTATGATCAACAGCTTTTTGCCGTATCGGGCGGGTTTACCGGTAACGTAACGCCTTCCGGAAAAAATGAATTGATAAATGTTTTTACAGCCGGAATGTGGAGTGCAAACGCTTCGTTACTCTCCCAGGATGTTACGGGTATAGAATTCTCTGACACCAAAACATTTGTTTCTTCTTTTGGAAATGGTTTGCAAGTGGTTGAAAATAATTCCTTCTCATTCTACACACAAGCAAACAGTCCGCTGACCAATAACCAGATCAGCGCGATTGCCCACTCAAAAGAAGGTTTGTGGGTTGCCAGCTATGGATCAACGCTGCCGCTGCACCTGCTGAAAAATGACAACACGTGGGAATCTTTTTCTTTTCCGCAATCCGCTTCGCAATACCCAACAAACTTACTGGTTGATTACCTTGGCCAGGTGTGGATGGTGTTAAATCCGGCACAGGGTGGTGGGATCCTGGTTTTCAATCGCGAAAAAAATCAACACGTATACCTTACCGAAGCCAGCGGATCGGGTGCGCTTCCCTCGCGTTCGGTTTTTTCCATTTCAGCCGACAGGGAAGGACAAATATGGGTGGGCACTAACCAAGGAGTGGCATATTTTCCTAATCCGGGGCAGGTTTTATCCGGAAGTGTAAATACTATTAAACCCATTATTGACGGTCGCTTTTTGCTGCGCGATGAAACCGTTACCGCGATTAAAACGGATGGCGGCAACCGCAAGTGGATCGGCACACAGCGGGGCCTGTGGTTATTCGATCCGTTTGGTGAAAAGGAGATCTATAATTTTAATAGTGCAAACAGTCCATTGTTGTCTGACCAGATTACGGATATAGCTATTCACCCGGTAACCGGTGAAGTGTTTATCAGCACCGACAAGGGAATAGTCTCCTATCGGGCGGATGCCACTGCCAGTTCACCCGTTTTTGAAAACGTAAAAATCTTTCCTAACCCGGTAACGGCTGAGTTTACTGGGGTGGTTAGCATTTCCGGGTTATCGACCGATGCGGTAGTTAAGATCACCGACATTTCCGGAAAGTTGATTTGGCAAACATATGCCAACGGAGGCACCGCCACCTGGAACACGCGCGATTACACCGGAAGGCGCGCAGCCACCGGTATGTATCTGGTGATTGCCGTTGCGCAGGATGGAAGGGACAGTATTGTTGGAAAAATTGCCATTATAAACTGAAACAGCCCTGAACGGACGGGGGAATCGGCTGAGGTATGTTACACAAAACATCAGGCATTGTTTTTCGATTCACAAAATTTGGTGATACATCCATCATTGTGAATGTGTTTACCGAACTCCACGGCTTGCAGAGTTATATTGTAAATGGAGTCCGAAGTTCTTCCGCCAAAGGTAAAATTGCCCTGTATCAACCACTCACCCTGCTCGACATGGTAGTGTACTACAAGGAGAACGCAAACATCAAGCGTATTAAGGAGGTAAAATGTTTGCATCACTATCACTCCTTACATACCGATGTCAAGAAATCAGCGATTGCCATGTTCTTGTGCGAAGTGCTGAACAAAACCGTTAAAGAAGAAAGTCATGCGTATGGATTGTATGATTTTATTGCCACTTCACTTATCACACTCGATGATGCCGAAAATCAATTTGAAAACTTTCACCTTATTTTTTTGGTAAAACTAAGCCGGCATCTGGGGTTTGGCATGCACTCGACAAATGAACTGGTTGGCGGAAGCATCTTGAACTCCGAAACTGAAAAAAAACTGGGCGAACTGATTAACGCAGCATATACCACTAATCTGAAACTGACCATCGCCCAGCGCAGGGAAGCGCTGGATTTTATATTGAGGTTCTACCACAACCATATGGACTCGTTGGGCGAATTCAAATCGGTGCAGGTGTTGAAGGAGGTGCTTAATTAATTATTCATGAACCCAACTCAACCTTAAAGTAGATTTTGCGGTGTTTTTGTGGCCGGCTGAAAATAGTCGGCCTCAAAAGCACTAAGGTTTTAAATCTCGCCAGTTAAAATCACCGTACAGCTATGCCAGCTTCAGGTTGGGCAGACAAGGTTCGTTAATTATCTTTGTTCATGTCTTCAGCCTTCGATCAAGTCGTATCTACCCGGTATCACATTTACAACAGCTTGTTTCTGAATCTTCCCTTCAGTAACATTTACCGAACCGGCACCCTGCTGCCCTTTGTGCAGCAATATGCCGATGAGGGCTTTGAACAGAATAAAGATCCGCAGGATATTATTGAAAAATTCTTTCAGGATTTTACTCCGGAGGCTTCGCGCGAAAAGCAGTTTGAGCTGCTGTTCAATTTTATTCAGTATGCCGAACGCCAGGTGGTGTTGTTCGATTCCATTGAAGATGCTGCCTTTGAAAAAGTAAACGACCTGCAGGGCAAAGGAACCGTGCCGGCCTTGCTGTTGCGGGCAGCATCGGAAGACAAAAGAGAAAAACTCCGCAAAAAGCTGGAGCACTTCAGCGTACGGGTAGTGCTTACCGCACATCCCACGCAGTTTTATCCCGGCAACGTACTGGCCATCATCAACGACCTGGAGTCTGCCATCCGCAACGATGATCTTACACAGATCAACCAACTGATGCAGCAACTGGGGAAAACGCCCATCCTTAACCGCGAGAAACCCTCTCCGTACGAAGAAGCAGTGAGTCTTTGCTGGTATCTTGAACATGTTTTCTACCATGCCGCTCCGCAGCTGGTTACCCGGCTGATGGAAGGGTTGCAGGTGAACCCCGAAACCTGGCAGAATTTCAACCTGATTCGCATTGGTTTCTGGCCAGGTGGCGATCGTGACGGCAACCCGTACGTTACCCACGACATTACCCTGCGGGTGGCCGAGCGCCTCCGCGAAACGATCTTAAAATGTTATCACCGCGACATCCGATTGTTGAGGCGAAGACTAACCTTCCGTAAGGTTGATCAGCTTGTAATTGAAACAGAACGCAATATCTACAACACCATCTACTACTCCGGAAAAGGGTATAAAAAAGCCGGAGAATTAATTGCTGACCTCCAAAAAATCAGGAAGCTGATCATTGAGGAACACCAGGGATTATTTCTGGATCAGCTTGATCAGTTCATTACCAAGGTTAGGATGTTCGGATTTTTCTTTGCCGGTATGGACATCCGTCAGGATAGTCGTAAGCACGCGCACGCCTGGAATGAAATCCGTGCCAACCTGAAGATCAAAAATTTTGATGCGCTAACTGAAGACCAACAAATCAATGCGTTGCTGAATACAAAAGTTGATCTGAAAAAAATAAACGTGCGTGATCCGTTTGTGCGTGAACTGATCGATACCGTGTACACCATTGATGAAATCCAAAAGCAAAACGGTGAAACGGGCTGCAACCGGTACGTCATCAGCAACTGCGGTACCGTGTTGGATGTGTTGAGCGTTTTTCAACTGGCGCGACTCGCTATCGGTAAGAAGAAGAGTCTTAACCTTGATGTTATCCCGCTGTTTGAAACCATCGAGGATCTGGCCAATGCCGGCAAGGTGATGGAAAAGTTGTACCAGATTCCAACTTATCGCAAGCACTTGCACAAGCGCGGCAACAAGCAAACCATTATGGTTGGGTTTTCAGATGGCACCAAAGATGGCGGCTATCTGCGCGCCAACTGGTCGATTTTCCGGGCGAAAGAAAACCTCACCCGCATATCGCGTGAGCATGGCATTACCGTACTGTTTTTTGACGGGCGTGGCGGTCCGCCTGCACGGGGCGGAGGCAACACACATGATTTTTACGCTTCGCTGGGCAGCTCAATTGAAGATCATGAAGTACAACTTACCGTACAGGGCCAAACCATAAGCTCAGGTTTCGGGAAAATTGCCTCATGCCGGTACAACCTTGAACAATTGTTGTCGGCCGGTATTGAGCGTGAGGTATTTGGCGAAGAGTCGAGTGACCTGACGGCCGAGGATAAAAAGGTATTGGACGAACTGGCTGAAGCCGGTTACCGCGCCTACCTGGGGCTAAAGCACGACCCAAAATTTGTTCCCTACCTGGAAAAGGTAACCCCTCTTTCCTTTTTCGGGGAAACCAACATTGGCTCGCGTCCGGTAAAACGCAACGGGTCCGATGCGTTGAAATTTGAAGATTTGCGCGCCATTCCCTTTGTAGGTGCCTGGGCGCAAATGAAACAAAACATCCCTGGATTTTATGGCGTAGGCACAGCGTTGGAAGAAATGAAAAAGCAGGGCGAGTTCACTAAATTAAAAAACCTGTATAAGCGCTCCTTGTTTTTCAGAACGCTGCTGGCCAACAGCATGATGTCGCTAACCAAAACCTATTACCCCGCCACCCATTATCTTGCCCGCGACAAGGAGTTTGGCAAGTTCTGGCAAAAAATGTTCGATGAGTTTAAACGCTCCGGAGAACAGATACTGAACGTAACCGGACTTGCTGAGTTAATGGCCACCAATCCGCTTAACCGCGATTCCATCAAGTTGCGCGAACGCATTGTGATGCCGTTGATTGTAATCCAGCAATTTGCCTTGCAACGGTTACGCAGCGGCAAGGATATAAAGCATATCCAAAACTACCGCAAGCTGGTGATCCGGTGCATGTTTGGTATTATCAATGCGGCCCGGAATTCGGCTTGAGCGGTAAGGTATTTTGTTTGTTTTAACTAATTTCTCCCCTGTTCCGTTTGTATTGCTGCTTGTGTATCTTTTGCAGGATGCGCATAAGATACAGTTCCATATTCTCGCCCTTTTTTGGTTGGCCCGACTCCAGGGCGTTGGCGAAACTATTGATGAGGAAATCCAACTCCTCAAATTTTTTCTCCAATAGTTTCTCATCACGCGTTTCCCAGTATTGCCCCTCGTCCATGAGTTCGAAATGGCCGAAATATTTTTTGCTCAGGTAGTCTAAAAGGTGGATGACGAGTTTGTGCAGCTCTGCTCCGGCAAATTGGGTTTTAACCGATATCCAATTGTCGGGCATGCCATCGATGGGCTTGCCATGCTGGTAAAAATACCACGACACGAAACTGACAAGCTTGCCGTTGGAAAGAAAGCACAGATCGAAGGTTTCCGAGTTAGGCGGAGTGAACCGGATGCCATAAATGGCGTTGTGAAATTCCTCCTTTTCGAAAGCTCCTGGAGGGAATTCCGTTTCAAACACATGATACGGCCAACGCTCCCCCAGGACAATGTCATTCACCTCGTTGACCAACTCAGGCAAAGCGGCCTCCGAACGAAGATGACCGGTGTAATGGATACTAAGGCCCATGGTGTTTTCATTCTATTTCTACGTATTTGACTCTTAAGTCCTTGCTTTAAATTATGAGAACTCAATAATTGTTTTTGGGTCAATTTTTAAGGTTTTGTACAGCCGTTTTGCCAACCTCATCGATACATTTCTTTTACCGCTCAAAATCTGGCTGAAGGTGTTTTCCTTCACTTCCAAAAGCTCAGCGGCTTGTCGCTGGTTGAGCGCTTTTTTTCTCATTTGGGTTTCAATAGAAAGGATAAGTGGGTTTTTTACTTTCAAAGGTTTCAAATTCATGTAAAGGCTTTCATAATCTGCACACAAGCTTCCTAAACGATTTATTTCCTTAGTATAGGCATTGCTTGTATCAGGATTTTTCAAATTACCCTTTTCAGTTGCTTCCCGAATGAGGAAATCCAGGTGTTGCATTACTTTTTTATAAGTTCCTTTGTTTGTAATGCTTTCAAGATTTTTAAATTCCTTTTTCTTTTTCATAGCACTATAAATTTTCGATGTTTTTTATTTTATCATACTCTGCATGTGTGCCGCAAAATCTCACGTGCATTAATCCATTAATGAAAATAACCAATACTACAAACCTGTACCTGTTTCCTTTGACGTTGAAGACATACCTGCCGTTTCCTACATAATCTGCCGAGGGAAAAATGGTTTTTAGTTCAGTGTGGTTTTTAATATCGTTATTCTCAACTGTTTCAATCCACTTGTTTACCGCTGTCACAGCATTGGAATGTTTCTGTACAAAATCAAGAAGTTTGGTTTTATTGGCTATTTTCATTTTTCCTTCGTTCTCAAAGTTATGAAAAACTTCGCAACTTGGGAAGATGACCTTTATATTCACAGGGGCATCTAAATTTACTTGCACTCACCACCTTTTTCCTATATTTAATTAAAAACTCCTTAGGTTATGAAAGCCCCTGTATCCATTATCTTACTCATCTTCACCACAACCTTTAGTGTCGCTCAAAAAGCAGTGGCTCTGGAAAAAAAAGTGCCGGAATTTGAAACCTACATTTTAAAAACACAAAAAACATGGGAAGCACCCGGCCTTGCCGTTACGGTTGTTAAAGACGGAAAAGTACTGCTCGCCAAAGGCTATGGCATCCGTGAACTGGGAACGGCAAATGCCGTAAATGCACAAACCCTTTTTGCCTGCGCCTCCACCACCAAGGCTATGGTAGCCACCTGCATGGGCATGTTGGTGGACGAAGGCAAGGTGAGTTGGGATGATCCGGTTACCAAACACCTGCCAGATTTTTTATTGTATGATCCATACGTTACCCGCGAAATTAAAATCCGCGACCTGTTCACCCACAACACCGGTGTAGGCAATGCCGACTTCCTGTGGGCGTACATGAATATTCCTACCGATGAAGTGCTCAACAAAATGCGCGATGTAAAACCCAGCTATTCGCTGCGCTCCGGATTTATCTACCAGAATATTTTTTATGCGGCTGCCGGTAAGGTAATTGAAAACGTGAGCGGAAAACCGTGGCATGAGTTTATCATCGACAGACTTTTTAAACCGTTGGGTATGAACCGCACCGTTCCGCTTTATAAACTCGTGAACGATGCCAATCAAACCAAACCTCATTATAAAATCGAAGAAAAAATTACCGTGATTGAACACACCAGTGCCGACCAGATTGGTGCAGCCGGCAGCGTATGGTCGAGCATTGAAGATATGAGCAAATGGGTTCGTTGCATGCTCGACAGCAGCAAGTACACGGGTGGCCGGCTGTTGTCGGCAAAGAGCTGGGCCGAGTTGTTTAAACCGCAAACGTTGGTGCCATCAAACCAGTTCTACCCAACGGCACAGCTCACCAAACCCAACTGGACCACCTATGGTTTGGGTTGGTTTCAGCATGATTACAAAGGAAAAAAGGTAAACTTTCATACCGGCAGCCTGGCCGGGGCCATTGCCTTACATGCCCAACTGCCGGAGGAAAATTTGGGCCTTTATGTCTTTGGAAATTTGGATCATGTTGAATTGCGGCATTCGCTGATGTACAAAGCTTTCGATTTGTTTGCGCTGGGCGGTACGCGCGATTGGGATGTTGAATTTTACACGCTCTATAAAAATATTCAGGTGCAGGGTGAAAAAAGAAAAACCGCATTTGAATCCGGTCGCGTTGCGGGCACGAGTCCCTCCCTGCCCCTTGAACAATATGCCGGCAAATACACTAACCCGCTGTATGGTGAAGTTGTGATTACGATTGAGGGGCAGCAGTTGGTTGGGGTGCTCAATAATTTCGTAAAGACATCCTTTTCTCACTGGCATTATGATACCTTCCGGGGATGGTTCGATAAAAAATGGTTCGGAGAAGGCACCATCACCTTCTCGCTAGGCGCGGATGGAAAAATCAGCAAACTTAATTTTTCCGGAACTGAATTCAGCCGGGTGAATTGAGTGCTCCGTACTGCTTTAACCGCTAATCAAATTTTATCTTTTTAAAGTCAATATCTTTCGGGTACTTGAATTAAAATTTTGTTATGAACTACTACATGAAATGCATTCTCACTATACAACTTCTCCTGGCAAGCTCCTTTTTGTTCGCCCAACTTCCCGACCTGCCTTCCGATTTCCTGAGCAAGGAGTGGCATAAGGAACGCAGGCAAAAACTCCGGGAAAAACTGCCGCCCAATTCGGTGGCCGTTTTCTTTGCCAATGCGGTGCGTAACCGCAGTAACGATGTAGATTACCTGTACCATCAGGATCCGGATTTTTATTACCTAACCGGCTACAAAGAACCCCATGCCGTATTACTGGTTTTCAAAGACAAACAAAAAACAGCAACCGGAAATCAATACGATGAAATTATTTTTGTACAACCGCGCAATCCAATACGCGAAATGTGGGACGGCCGCAGGCTGGGGTTTGCCGGAGTGAAAGAACGCTGGGGCTTTGAACAGGCCTTTAACAACACCGAATTCAAAAACTACAACATCGATTTTACTTCATTCGACCAGGTACTGTTCTTTGATTTTTTCAACGATGTACGAAACGATCCGCGCGACTCGGCTGACTTATACGATCTAATTGAACAATTCAAGGTAAAAGCAAACTATCCAAAAAAAGATGCGCTCAGTGTTGCGCGTGAGCAACCTAAAAACAACCTCAATACGCGAGCGCTTTTTGGCATTATGAGCGATCTGCGGGGTGTAAAAACAAAAGAAGAAATCGAAATGATCCGCAAAGCGGTAATGATCTCCTGCATCGGGCAGGTTGAAGTAATGAAGGCCATGAAACCCGGTATGAGTGAACGCGAAATACAGGGCATTCATGAATATGTCTTTAAGAAATACCAGGCAGAAGACATCGGGTATTCTTCCATTGTGGGGGGCGGGCACAACGGCTGCATCTTGCACTATATTGAAAATTATAAGCCTGCGCTTGACCCAAAAGAGTTGATTTTGATGGACCTGGGGGCAGAGTACCACGGCTACACAGCCGATATTACCCGCACCATACCGGTAGGGGGAAAATTCTCAAAGGAGCAAAAGCAAATTTATGATCTCGTGCTGGCCGCCCAGGAAGCCGCCATGAAAATCTGCAAGCCGGGTGTAAGCATGGGCGATTTGCATGCCGCGACCGCTGAGGTAATCGCCCGGGGCCTGAAAGAATTAAACATCACTAAAACCGACAGCGAGTCACGCCAATACTATCCGCACGGGTGTTGCCACCACATCGGGCTGGCCGTACACGATCGCGGTAACCGTATGCTGGTTGAAAACATGACTTTCACCATTGAGCCCGGCATTTATATTCCCGAAGACAGCCCCGCAGATAAAAAGTGGTGGGGAATTGCCGTTCGCATTGAAGATGATTATTTAACGACCAAAGACGGTTGCGAACTCCTCTCTTCGTATGCTCCGCGAACCACCGAAGAAATTGAAGCAATGATGAAACAGCCCAGTCCGCTGGATAATTTTATTTTACCCGAGCTCGACAAGATTGAGCCAAAGAAAAACTGAAGTAACAGAGTTTTACGCACAGCTAAAATTCATTTCCCGCTGATCACGCTGATTTTCGCAGAGGATCATTTAAAAAGGTTCTGCGCTAATCTGCGAAACCTGACCGTCCGGCAGGCGGGTCTGTGGGAAATAAAGCATGTGCGAAATACATGCCCGATCAGCACCGGGCATTTTCATTATCCCTTCATCAGTAATTTTCTAAGCGAAAGAAAGTGCAGCCCATAGGCCAGCGGCACTAAAAAGGTCGGTAGGAAAACAAATGGGAATAGGGTGACGATGGTGTTGGACGGTTCGTTGAAAAACACCCGGATCGGAGAAGGCGTTGACAACAAGGCAATCGTTACGATATTGATCAATAAGCCGAGAGAAATCAGGTTCCAGGCAATCAGCACTTTTCTATTTTCTGAAAACAGGTACGCAACAACGGGGGCAGTAATGCCGGCCAGGATATCAAAGTTTCTTCCTTCAAACGTCATTTGAACCGGTAGCAGGTTTTGAAGGAACAGCATCCACAATAAAATTTCAACAAAAACCCGAAACACCTGGAGGTGAGTGAGGACCTTTAAGGGTATAAAGGTCAACAGGTGTTTCATTCCGGAAGAAAAAGTAATGAACAATATTCCCACCAAAGGAATCAACAACCAAGGAGCCAGGTTCAGTGGAAACAAATCAAAACGTTGGGCAAAGCCTGACATAGACATTACCGAAACCACAACGGCCCAAATCACCATCACGAGGGTGGTGCGGAATTGAATTGACTTCTGCTTTTCAACTGCCCACCCCGATTGAGCAAGCGCGGTACGCAAATGCCTTAGCAACAATCCAAAAAAAAGAGCTGTAAGCAATACAAAGCCGAGTGCCGTAACGAGGTAAAGGGTAGTCATCGTTATAAAGTTAGTTATGTCTTTCTAGGCCATAGTCAAAGGTGGGTAGCCAAATTAATTGGTTTATTCTTTCCAGCAGCGGCTATTGAATGGCGCCTGCTTTTATCGGTTTACCGGGAGCATTTTCAAAAGCCAGGTCATGGATTACAAACTGCTCACCGGCCTGATCGAAAGACAACCGTAACCAGCCATAACGATACGGGTTGTCTTCCAACTGAAATTGGATTCCGGCAAACAGGTGTTTAGCATTCTTCCAATCGCCCGACCATTCGGTATTCTCACCAATACTCGTTTTGATTACCATCGACTCAACCCATTTGGTGAATGACTGTCCTTCAATATTGTTCCCTTCCGGTATCATTACCGGAACTCCATCGCTCGCAAACAACCGGTTTCCGCGCGTAGGATAAACTTTGAAATGCGTTTCAACGCCTTGGGCGGTACCGATCAGGCTCACGGTAAACAGATACTCACCAATTCCATCATCATTAATGTCCAGCGAAAAAGGTTGATTATAACCGGCCCGAACATCGTTCAGATTTTTATAAATCACCTTGGGCTCGGGTGGGTTGATCGGGCTTGTATCTGTACATGCCCCGATGGCAACGGCCATCCCGATAAAGAATATTTTTTTCATCACTACCTGATTGGGTAGTGCTAATACGTCATGATATGTATTGGAGTTGCAGACTTGTGAAAAAATCATGGAAGATGGCTTAAGGATTGAAAGAATTTGTTTCAAGACGATTACGCTTTTAACGATGCCATATCAATCACAAACCGGTAGCGCACATCACTCTTTAGCATACGCTCATAGGCTTCATTGATTTGTTGTATCGGAATCACCTCCACATCGGCCACAATATTTTTCTCTGCACAAAAGTCGAGCATCTCCTGGGTTTCTTTGGTGCCGCCAATCATAGATCCGGTAATGCTTCTCCGGTTTTTCAGCAGATCAAAAGGATCAACGTGGGGATCTTGCGCGGGTAACCCCACTACCATCATGCGGCCATTCATGCCCAGCAACTTCAGGTAAGGTGCATAATCATGATTGGCCGAAACCGTGTTAAGCACCACATCAAAATAACTTCTGAATTTTTTCATTTGCGATTTGTCGGTTGAAAGCAGAAAATTATGTGCTCCTAACCGCCTGGCATCGGCTTCTTTTCGGGCCGATGAACTGACCAATGTAACCTCTGCCTCGAAAGCGTGGGCGAACTTCAGACCCATGTGACCCAGGCCTCCCAAGCCGATTACGGCCACACGTGTACCTTTGGTAACCCCGGCATATTTCAGTGGAGAATAGGTGGTGATGCCGGCACACAACAAAGGCGCTGTGGCCGCCAGGTCCAGGTTTTCGGAAAGTGTATAGACAAATCGTTCATCCGTTACAATTGTAGAAGCGTAGCCGCCTTGCGCCAGAGTTTCACCATCGCGCTCTATTGCGCTGTATGTACCGGTCATGCCCTCATCACAATACTGTTCAAGATGATGCTGGCAATTCGAACAGGTGCGGCATGAATCTATCATCACGCCAACAGCCGCCAGGTCGCCCGGCTTAAAACGTGTAACCGCTGAACCTGTCATCACCACTTTTCCCACGATCTCGTGGCCGGGAACCATCGGGTAAATAGATTCGCCCCATTCATTGCGCACCTGGTGCAAATCGCTGTGGCATACCCCGCAAAACTGGATTTCAATAACCACATCGTGAGGGCGGGGATCTCTTCTTTCAAATTCAAATGGCGCCAGCGGACTTGTGGCGTTGAGTGCTGCGTAGGCTTTTGTTGAGATCATAGGCAGGTTGAGATTTGTTTTTAAGATAGCATGACCCACTGACATTTTCGATGATTTCCCTCATCGATTTTGCACGCGGTATTCTGATGGCGTCATGCCGGTGCGTTTTTTAAAGGCCGTATTGAAGGAGGACTTTGAATTATACCCAACCTGTTCAGCAATTTCCTCCACTTTGATGTTGGGCTGATCTTTCAACAATTGCTTTGCTTCCACAACCCGGTATTCAGCCAGGAGTTCAAAAAAGCTCTTTCCCAGTCCGTTATTAATGGCTTGTGAAAGCAGGTGAACGGAAACGTTCAATTGTTGCGCCAGGTCGGGCAAGGAAAAATCGGGTTGCAAAAACGGTTTCTGTTCACGCATAATATGCTGTAATTTTTCAAGCAACACTTTTTGCTGATCGGTGGTGAGCGAAGAACTTTTGTATTTTATCGACTCGGCCAGGTGCGCCTGCTTAAAGAAACCCGATCTGCGCATTACCGAAAAGCTGGTGGCATAAATCAACAGCGACCCGAAGGCAGCAAATAAATGATCGCCTGTATCGTCCTCGTTAAGCAGTTTGACAAGCAGAATCAAGAGTGTAAAAGCAGCAATCTGCAACACACCATTCCGCATGGTACGCAACGATAAGGATTGTGAACGCCAAAAGTTTTCGTTTTTTTCCCGAAATGAACGAATTATCACAAGGCCACTCAAGCTAAGATATACGACCAGGCTTATCAACACCAATTCAGTATGCCATTGTGTGAGCGCAAACATCCAGGGATCATAATCAATGATTACATCTCTGAAAGGTAAGCCCGGATGATAGGCGCCAATCCACGCATTGTATTTTACATCTACCGATGAAATCAGAAAAGGGATCAATAAGACTGTATAGAAAATCGGAAAAACCAAGTTTACAAGAATCAACTTTCTATTAACCGACCCGGTAGCCATTGACAACACGAACAAATACAGAAACGGCCCTAAGAGCAGAGCAAAGGGTTCGGAAAAATCCACCAGGTGAAGGGCGTGAACGATGTAACCGGTATACATCAGGAAGATTTCAAGCAAGCAAGCCACAATGGAAATGAGTAGCCATCCATAGAACACATTGAATTGCCGCAACCGGTTTTCTTTCGATAAGAAGAAAAACGAAAGGAATACGGCTTGTACCAATCCCAGGAACATGAACACGGCAAATAAATCAATGCGGTATGCCATGTCCGAAATTTATCATTTTTTAAATGGTATTCGTTATGGCTGTTGAAGTCTTATCTTTATGGCTGAAATCTAAAGCCATGAAACGCACTCCCCTCCTTTTCCTTCTTGTAAGTATTTCCATTTCACTCGTTGCGCAGCAATTTGATCAATCAAAAATCAAACAACATATTAAAACACTGGCCAGCGATTCAATGATGGGCCGGGGTGCCGGCACTGAGGGTGAACACATGGCCGCAGCCTACATTGAAAGCGAGTTTAAAAAACTCAAACTGAAACCGGCCGGAAACTCAAAATCGTATGTGCAGGCTTTTACCTTTAAAGCCGGTGCCCATGGAGAGGGTGAGGCGGGCACAGCCCATAACATTATTGCCTATCTGGATAATAAAGCATCAACCACAGTAATCATTGGCGCGCATTACGACCACCTGGGTGTTGGTGAACAAGGCAGTTCGTTGGATGCAAACCCGCAGGGGAAAATCCACAATGGCGCAGACGACAATGCTTCGGGTGTGGCCGGGGTAATTGAATTGGCCCGGTACTTTGCTACCAATAAAATCCGGGAGAAAAATAATTTTTTGTTCATGTGTTTTTCAGGGGAGGAACTCGGCTTGCATGGATCAAAGTATTTTACTGAAAACCCAACCATCAACCTGAACCAGGTTAACTACATGATCAACATGGACATGATCGGCCGGTTGGATGAGCAAAGCAAAATCCTGGTGGTGAATGGAACCGGAACCAGCCCGGTGTGGGAAACTTTATTAAAGCAGCTGGAAACCGACAACCTGAAAATCAAAACCGATTCATCGGGCATTGGTCCTTCCGATCACACATCGTTTTACTTAAAGAATATTCCCGTTCTGCATTTCTTTACCGGATCGCATCCCGATTACCATAAGCCAACCGATGATTGGGAGAAAATCAATTACAAGGGCCAGGCCGATGTTCTCAACTTGATTGCCCGTTTAATCAACAATCTTGACAGTGAACCTAAACTCGCCTTCCTGGAAACGAAAGCCAAACCCATGGCTAGCCGCACATCCTTCCGGGTAACTATGGGGGTTATGCCTAGCTATACCAGCGATGGCGTAGGCGTTAAAGTAGATGGCGTTACCGATGGAAGACCAGCACAAAAAGCGGGCATTCTAACCGGTGATGTTATTATTCAAATGGGCGATCTGGAAATCAAAGACATTCAGGATTACATGGGGGCGCTGGGGAAGTTTGACAAGGGGGAAAGCATTCCCGTAAAGGTTAAAAGAGGGAAAGAAGAGCTGACGTTGATCGTAACGTTTTAATGCTATTAGCTTCTGCGCTGTGCTTTATTGATCGCAGCATTTCCATGCGGATGACTCCACTGAACGGGCGTACGAAAAACCAGTATCGGGCAAATTTCCGATAGGCAACTTTGTCTGTGCAGGCAATCCGCGTTTCGGTGCTAAGCGCTGAAGTATTTTCATTGATGCGCTCAATTTTAAAATTCCAGATTGCCTTAACAAATTCCGGCCTGAAGAAAGAAATGAATTCATCCGGGGCGCAGGTCTGGATGTTGCCTCGCAGCTTCCAGAATTGTCCGGCCAGCCCGAAAATTATTTCTCTTCCGGGGTGGTGTTCCAGTACTGTGAAGCCCATCTGTTTCAATCCTTCAATACCATGGGTTGATTGGGTGGGCAAACCTCGCATCCTGAACAAAAATCGAATGAGCCGGGAGCCGGAAAAATCCATTCCGGCAAGCACCTCAGCGACTTTCGATGGCGAAGCCGCAATGGTAATGGAGTGACTAGTCTTAAAATGAAAATCCGGAAGGTATTTGTCCTGGAGCATCAGCGCAGTAACTCACGCGAAATAACCAGTTTCTGAATTTCTGTTGTGCCCTCATAAATCTGGGTGATCTTTGCATCGCGCATCATGCGTTCTACATGATATTCTTTCACATAGCCATATCCTCCGTGAATTTGAACGGCCTCGGTGGTTACTTCCTGGGCAATCTGCGAAGCGAATAATTTTGCCTGGGCGGCAGCCTTAACAAAATTTTTACCCTGATCTTTCCGATAAGCAGCCAGCCATACCAACAACCGTGCTGCATCAATTTTCGTGGCCATTTCGGCCAACTTAAATTGAATGGCCTGGTGCTCGGACAGAAAATGCCCGAAAGCTTTTCGTTCTTTCGAATAGTTCAGGGCCAATTCATAAGCACCAGAGGCAATACCCAGGGCCTGGGCTGCAATACCAATACGTCCACCATTAAGTGTACCCATGGCGAAGGTAAATCCAAAGCCGTCTTCGCCCAGGCGGTTTGCTTTTGGTACTTTTACATCGGTGAACATCAACGAGTGTGTATCCGAGCCACGGATGCCCATTTTATCTTCCTTCTTGCCCACCACAAATCCGGGCATATCTCTTTCTACAATCAGGGCGTTGATGCCTTTGTGGCGTTTAGCAACATCCGTTTGTGCAATAACCAGATAAATGCTCGCACTTTTTCCGTTTGTAATCCAGTTCTTGGTTCCGTTCAATAGGTAGTAATCGCCTTTATCTTCGGCCGTAGTGCGCTGACTGGTGGCATCGGAACCGGCCTCGGGTTCGGATAAACAAAATGCTCCGATCACCTCTCCGGATGCCAGCCGTTTCAAATATTTTTCCTTTTGCTCCTCGGTGCCATATTTTTCCAATCCCCAACACACCAACGAGTTGTTAACCGACATACAAACCGAAGCTGACGCATCAATTTTCGAAATCTCCTCCATGGCCAACACATAAGAAATGGTGTCCATACCGCCTCCATTATATTTCGGATCGACCATCATTCCCATAAAACCCAATTCGCCCATTTTACGGACGTGTTCGGCCGGAAATTTCTGTTCGGTGTCGCGTTCAATCACTCCGGGGAGTAATTCATTTTGAGCGAAATCGCGGGCCGCTTGTTGTACGGCTGTTTGTTCTTCAGTGAGTTGAAAATTCATGACGCTAATTCTACCATAAAATCCTGCCGGTGAGCAGGGTGAATTAATAATAAAGGCCTGAGGTGTCTACCCCAGGCCTGCAAAAATACTTCTTTAGGTAATTTCTTAACTACAGAATGATTGTAATTAATCACGCCTTCCTAAAAAAATCATCACCCAGTACATGAGAGAAGCAAGCGCAGCAATGGCAGCAACAACATAAGTCATAGCGGCCCATTTCAAGGCATCCTTGGCCATACCATGCTCCTGCCGGTTTACGATACCGCGTGCTTCAATCCAGGCCAGTGCCCTGCGGCTGGCATCGAATTCAACCGGAAGGGTTATTAAGGCAAACAACGCAAACACCGAATAACATGCGATAATCACTAAAATGGCTACATCAAAGGAGAAAAGACCCTTCATGGCAAATGCACCGAACATCATGGCAAAAAAGATGATGTTCATGATTCGCGAAGTAAGATTTTGAACCGGTACCATAGCCGAACGAAGTTCCAGCATAGAATAGGCTGTTGCGTGCTGCACGGCATGCCCGCACTCGTGCGAAGCCACAGCAGCAGCCGCTGCGTTTCGGCCGTTATAAACTTCCTCACTCAGGTTTACCGTTTTGTTTGTTGGATTATAATGGTCGGTTAACTGGCCCGGCACACTGGTTACTTTTACATCGTGGATTCCGTTATCAGCCAGCATGAGCCTGGCGATTTCAGCCCCGGTTAAATTTTGTGTTAGTCGGGTTTGTGCGTATTCGCGGAATTTGCTTTTCAGCCTTCCGCTTACAATCGACCCGATAATCATGAAAACAACCCCTATTATTATTAAGCCCATAAATTTTCTTTTTTTAACTGATTTTCCAATAACAACTTCCAGGCCATCGAAGTTTAAATGACAATACGTCATACTTCATAATGGCTAACCTCAAAATTACTACAAGGTTTGCGATTAAAGAGTTAGTTACGTACTACTTTTTTTTCGAACCAATGCCGCTGATAAAATCAATGCTATAATTCCGGTTATAATCAGAATTACAGTTTGCCAGCCGTGAAAAACAAACGTAAAGGCCACCGCGTTCGACTGTGGGAGCTGATATAATAACACCAACCCTGCGGGCACCAACACATGGTACGAACCGGTACCTCCGGGAAGGGGTGCCGCCATGGCAATTGCCCCGATGGCAAATATGGAGAGTACCGCCTCTACACCCAGATTACCGGTTTCATCAAAGGCCTTAATTACCGTGTAAGTCATTAGAAAGTACAACAGCCAAATAACGGTGGAGTGAAGTATAAACAACCCTTTATTATCCAGCTTAGCAATTGAGCTTAAACCCGATTTAAATCCACTCCAAACTTTCAGGCTTCTTTCCTTTAGTTTTTGATTTCTGCTGACCAGCCAAAATACAATTCCAATTATTACGGCCGCGGTTATGCCAATCATCAACAAGGTTCGGGCTTTGCCTTCACCCGGGAATTGAATTGGTAAAGAGGCTATAAAAGCGAACAATTTTTCCGATTCAAGCGTGAAGGCCAGAATTACCAATATCGCCAGGCAAATAACATCGATAACGCGTTCAATAATTACCGTCCCGAACGAAATCTCAACCGGGGTTTTGTCGAGTTTATACAAATTATAGCACCGGGAAATTTCCCCACCCCGCGGTATAACCAGGTTTACCAGGTATCCGATCATTAAAGACAAGAAGCTTTTGTATAAGGTTGTCGGATGACCGATAGAGGCCAGCAGCATTTTCCAGCGTTCTGCCCGCAATACATTGCTGGCCATAAAACACAATACCATCAGACTGAGCCAGCCCTTATCAGCAGCATGCCAGGTATCTAAAATGTAGGCTGTTTTACTCTGCCCCGCCTCCACCTGGATACTCCGTAACGACAGCCAAACGAGCAGGATCATGGCGGTGATCATAACGGCATATTGACCAAGTACTCGGATGCGGGATGTCAAAATTGAACGATTTTAGGTGTTCCTGGGGTCAATTGAATTACGTAATATCAGGATCAGCCATCAGGCTAATAACCGTTGGTGATTTTTCAAGGAAAAACACATCAATCGACTGAATTTGACTGAAAATCTGCATGTTATGAATGAACAAAAAGGGGTTAAAGATAGGTTTAATTAGGAAAAAGAGTTGAATAAGGGGGCGAAATTTCGTACTTTTGTGGCTCATTTTCTGATTCTATCAATTAATCACCAATACTATGTCAAAACTCCGTATTCTTTATGTAGCCAGTGAGATCAACCCCTTTCTGCAAACATCCGAAGTAGCCGATTTCGTACGCAAGCTTCCCCAGTATATGCAGGAGAAGGGAATGGAGATCCGGATTCTGGTACCGCGTTTTGGAATTATCAACGAGCGGAAAAACAGGTTACATGAAGTTGTCCGTCTATCAGGAATTAACATTGCTGTAGGCGATGAGGAAAAGCCGCTAACCATAAAGGTTGCTTCTATTCCCAACGCAAAGCTCCAGGTTTACTTTATCGATAATGAAGATTATTTCCACCGTAAGTCGGTATTTCACGATAAGGAAAACCGGTTTTATGAAGATAACGATGAGCGCGCTATCTTTTTCTGCAAAGGTGCTATTGAAACGGTACGTAAATTAGGATGGGCACCCGATGTGGTGCATTGCAACGACTGGATTACCAGTTTTATTCCGTTGTATTTGAAAACGACCTACAAAAACGATCCATTATTCAAAAACACAAAAACTGTTTTCACGATATACAATAATAGCTTCACCTTTAAGTTTAAGGATGATATTATGGATAAAGTGAAAATGATCGACATTGAAGATAACATGCTGGGCAACCTGAAAACAGCCGACTACGAAGGATTTATTCGCATGGGGGTTGAGTTTTCGGATGCCGTAATCGTGGCTGGAGAAAACAAAAAACTGGAAGGCCTCTTCAAAAAGATCAAAGAGAAGAAAGTAGAAACTATCGACAAAGACGAAAACTACACCGAATCATACTTCAATTTGTATAATGAACTTATGGGTTAAGCGAACGGGGCAGCTACTTTTAGCTACTTTGTTTTTGATGGCTTGTGAAGATGAGAACAGCCTGTTAGGATTCAGAAATCCGATTTCCAAATTTGATGTTAAGTATATTGAGATACCGCTGGAGAGCAGTGTGTACCTTATTGACTCTATACGAACTTCGAATTTTGTTGGCGAAACCAATCGCCTGTTGATTGGCGAACACAACGACCCCCGTTTCGGGAATGTAAAAACTACCGCTTTCACGCAAATTGTTCCCCGGTCATCGGCCACCATTGGGTTGGATGCACTTGTTGATTCGGTGGTGCTCCACTTCCGGGTTGATTATTACACCTATGGAGATGGAGGAGCCTCTAATCAATCTTTTCAGGTTCATGAACTGCTTGACCAACTTCATCCTGATTCAACAAATTTTTACTATAGCAACCGTTCCAAAACCTATCATCCAACGCCTATCGGCTTTGAAACTTTTTGGATTGACGAAGGATTTTTCAAAACTCAGTTTGAAAAAAATAACAACGCAAAGGATACCACTCTTCTGCGAATGAAATTAAGTAATGCCTATGGCGATCAGTTATTAACCCGTGCCAAAGCGGGCGATACAACCTATACCCGGTTTTCCGAGTTCAGCAAATACATTAAGGGGCTTGCCATCGTTCCGGTAAACAGTGACCGGATTGTTGGATTGGATATCAACAACACATTAGATGCGGGCAGCCAGTTTTCTAAAATTGTTGTCCATTATCATACGCAGGAAAAAGATTCGCTTGAGTTAATCTTTGCCTTTGGTGGCGCCCAGTTTACAAGGATTGAAACAGACCGATCAGTTTCTGATTTAAATCAATTGACCAATTTCTATGAAGAGGTTCAACCTGTAAACGATCTCCGGTATTCACAAATAGGAACGGGGGTTATCACAAAAGTTGATTTCTCAAACTACATCGACTTTAGCAATGAATTCCCGAATTTCATAATCAACTCGGCCGAGCTGGTGATCTCAGGTCTTGAAGATGTGGATAGTTACACACCCATTACAGGCTTCAATCTTCAGGTCATCGATAACAGCAACCGGTTACGGAGAACTAAATTTGACCGAGTTCCGGTATTAAATAGTAACAAAGACACGATTGGCTATAATTACCCCATATCCAATGCTGACCAGGAAATAATTAGACGATATTTCGGAATGGTGAATAATTCGGATGGCTTTTTCACGGTGATAAATGACCTCAACGCCATTTTCAACCTGGGTAGGGTGACCAGTAACAACACCTACCGGGGAGTTCTAACGATGTTCGCCCAACAACTTTATAACCTTGACAAAAACAACAAAGAACCCTTCCGCTATTTTGCCCTTTTCCCCAATTCACCACCCATGGGCAAAGGCTTAAACCGGGTAATTTTCAATAAGAATAACCTTAAATTAAGGGTGTATTATACCATACCTACCCTAAATCAATAAATGCATGTGTGGAATTGTTGCCTATGTCGGTCATCGCGATGCCCAGGAGGTTATTATTAAAGGATTAAAACGACTTGAGTACCGCGGCTACGACAGCGCGGGCATTGCCTTACTGAACCACGGACTAAATGTTTATAAAAAGAAAGGTAAGGTATCCGATCTTGAAGAGCATGTTCTTGCCGAAGATTTAAAAAGTACCATTGGAATCGGACACACCCGTTGGGCAACCCATGGCGAACCAAACGATATTAATGCACACCCGCACTACTCCTACTCTAAAAAATTAGCCATCATCCACAACGGAATTATTGAGAATTACAGCTCATTGAAAAAAGAGCTGGAGAAAAAAGGTCATACTTTTCTCAGTGAAACCGATACCGAAGTCTTAATTCACTTCATCGAAGACATCTGGGAAAACAACAACTGTACCCTGGAAGAAGCCGTGCGGTTGGCGCTTACCAAAGTAATTGGAGCGTATGCCATTGTAATCATGTCGAGTGAAAACCCCGATATGCTGATTGCTGCCCGCAAGGGAAGTCCGCTGGTAATTGGTATTGGTAAAGATGAGTTTTTCATGGCCTCCGATGCCACACCCATTATTGAATACACCAAGGATGTGGTTTACTTAAACGACCAGGAAATAGCCGTTATTGATAATGGTGATCTCCGGATTAAAACCGTTGAAGATGCACCGGCTACGCCTTATATTCAAAAGCTGGAATTGGAGCTTGAAGCCATTGAAAAAGGCGGCTTCGATCATTTCATGCTGAAAGAAATTTTCGAACAGCCTAAATCCATTAAAGATTGCTTGCGTGGACGATTGGAATCCACATCGGGCAGGTTGGTATTGGGTGGCATCCGCGAATACGTTAACAAAATGATGAATGCCGACCGCATTATCATTGTTGCCTGCGGCACTTCCTGGCATGCCGCCCTTGTTGCCGAATATATGATTGAAGAATTTTGCCGGATTCCGGTGGAGGTGGAGTACGCTTCCGAATTCCGGTACCGAAACCCCATCATCCGCGAAGGCGATGTGGTTATTGCCATCTCGCAATCCGGAGAAACAGCCGACACGCTGGCCGCCATTGAACTGGCAAAATCAAAAGGTGCCATTATCATTGGCGTTTGTAATGTAGTGGGTTCTTCCATTGCCCGCGCTTCACATGCCGGTTCGTATACCCACGCAGGACCGGAAATTGGCGTGGCCAGCACAAAAGCCTTCACCGCACAACTTACTGTACTCAGCATGATCTGC
>CAZOYJ010000025.1:23282-25417 GCA_964583905.1 uncultured Roseivirgaceae bacterium | reverse complement strand
CGCGCTGATGGTACTGGGGTAATACCCGGGAGAGTAAGTCGTTGCCTGATTTTTATAACGAAGAAGGCTGCCCTAAAAAGGCAGCCTTTTTTTATGAGATTAAAAAGTACTGCTTACAATTTTTCAATAAATAAAATAACTTGACAACAACTCCACACTTCACTTATTGTATAGAGTAAATCACAAGATTTGAAATGTGGATACTATAAATTGAAGTATCCCCCACAAGTGCTTGAAATGTAAATACAAGGAGTTAGAGAATGAGTAAACGGCTGTACCTAAAACAAAAAACCTCCTCATACTTTAAATGAGAAGGCTTTCGGTGGGAGCTGAGGGATTCGAACCCCCGACCCTCTGCTTGTAAGGCAGATGCTCTGAACCAGCTGAGCTAAGCTCCCTTGTTTTTGGG
The DNA here is from genome assembly GCA_964583905.1 of uncultured Roseivirgaceae bacterium. Lineage (GTDB taxonomy): Bacteria > Bacteroidota > Bacteroidia > Cytophagales > Cyclobacteriaceae > UBA2336. Next base: position 25,008 of record CAZOYJ010000025.1, on the reverse strand, counting down.
ATTGCAAATGTAACAGAGAAATTTATTAGTGCAAAAATCTTTTTAAAGGCTATTTTCAATTGCCATTAGAGCTACATTTTGGTTGTTGTAACCTAATGCCATCCTAAGTAATTTTCCATTCTATGCATGCCTCAGTAAGTAAATTCAGGCAATTTTTAAGAATTTCCATTGAGAGAGGTGGCCGAAAGGTCGCTTCATTAGAGAAGCGTATACGCAGTAAAATCACTCAGTTTGACACCTATTTGCTCCGTTACCCGAAGCTGCTTAAATGGGTAATGGGATTAGGTATTATTATGGGACCCACAACTTTTCTCCTGGTATTGTTGCTGCTTTTTGTGTGGATTGAAACGCCTAGCAAAAATGACCTTCGCAACATACAAAATCAGGTGGCTTCTGAGGTATACAGTGCGGATAGCGTATTACTGGGTCGATATTTCATTCAAGACCGAACGGAAATATCCTTTGAAGAAATTTCACCTTTTGTAATTGAAGCGCTCATAGCAACTGAAGATGAACGATTTTATGAACACAGCGGAATGGATTACCGCAGCCTGGGTAGGGTGTTGGTAAAAAGTATTTTCATGCAGGAGGAGTCGGCTGGTGGTGGGAGTACGCTTACTCAACAATTGGCCAAAAATTTATATCCTCGCAAAAGATACTGGGTCTTTTCAATGCTCGTTAATAAGTTGCGTGAGTTACGCAACGCCAGGCGACTTGAAAAAATTTATTCAAAGCAGGATTTGCTTGTTCTGTACCTTAATACAGTTCCATTTTCAGATAACGTATTTGGTATTCAACAGGCGGCACAACGGTTTTTTTCTGTGACGGCAAAGGAGTTAACGCTTGATCAAGCCTCCTTATTGGTGGGAACACTTAAAGCTACACATACCTATAACCCAAGATTATTTCCCGAACGTGCCTTGTCGCGCAGATCTGTCGTGTTGTTTCAAATGGTGAAGAATAATCTGCTTAGCAAAGAAGAAGCAGATTCGATAAAACAAATCCCGCTTCGGTTAACGTATAACCGCATTACACACCACGAGGGATTGGCGCCTTACTTCCGGGAGTTTCTGAAATCCGAATTATTAAACTGGTGCCAGCTACACAAGAAATCGGATGGTACAACTTACAACCTGTATACCGATGGATTGAAAATTTATACGACCATCGACTCTAAGCTGCAATTGTATGCTGAGCAAGCGGTAGCCCGTCAGATGGAGATCGTGCAAAACCAATTCTTTGAGCACTGGGGAAGAAGTAAGCCATGGCGAGGCAGAGAATTTATTCTGGAGGAGGCCATCAGGCGATCACCAAGGTATCAGCAATTGAAAGCTCAAGGACTATCCGTAGAAAATATCCTGGAGGAACTAGAAAAACCTGTTCCTTCAAAACTCTTTACCTGGAAAGGTGAGCAAGAAGTGGTGATCAGTCCGTTGGATTCCATTGTACATCATCTCCAATATTTAAATGCCGGTTTTGTGGTAATGGAACCGACTTCCGGGCAGGTGAAGGCCTGGGTAGGTGGTATAAATCACGATTTTTTTCAATACGATCATATACGTACCAGCACCAAGCGACAAGTGGGATCAATCTTTAAGCCCATTGTTTTTGCTGCTGCCCTGGAACAAGGTATTGATCCTTGCGAATTGATTTCTGCTGAACGTCAGACTTACATTGATGATGAAGGCGAGGAGTGGACGCCCCGTAATGGTCAGAACGACTATCG
>CAZOYJ010000025.1:16782-23182 GCA_964583905.1 uncultured Roseivirgaceae bacterium | reverse complement strand
GATATGGAGGGCAACCTGATACAAAATTTTATTCCTAAAGAATCCGGAAAGCGCATACTTACCCGAGATGCCGCTTTGCTCACCCGGCAAATGATGCAAACCGTGGTGAACGAAGGAACAGCAGCGCGTATACGCTACCAGTACAGTGTTTATAACGACATGGGTGGGAAAACCGGAACCACACAAAGCAATGCTGATGGCTGGTTTATGGCCATTACACCTACGTTGGTAATGGGTTCTTGGGTGGGTGCGGATGATCCGCGTATTCGCTTCCGCTTAACCAGTTTGGGGCAAGGATCAAGTACGGCTTTGCCCATCGTTGCCTATTTTATGCAACAGGTAAATCACGACAAAAATTTTGACTCCATTGCTCAGGCACGCTTTCCGGTGTTGCCTCCGGAACTTCGAAAAAAGCTTGAGTGTGATTTGTATGAATTGGATGAAGAATTAATTGCAGACATTGAGTATACCCTAACTAAACGCGATTCAATTCTTCAACTTAAAAGGTTGATTATGCAAACAGATTCTATAGCTGCCGATACTATAGTTGTTCCACAAGAATCCTTTTTAGAGCAACTCTATAGACGTAAACTAAAAATTAAGGCTACGAAAATGCGACAAGACAGTTTACGCTTGTTGTTGGACAATCCGAATTTTAATGGTGGTTGAAACCAAAACCTTCAGGTTACAATAATTTTCTCATCAGCATTAGAAATCGATTGAAAATGCGGATTTAGGGCGCCTTCATACAATTAATCCTGTTTTTGTTTGCTCGCTCTAACAGAATGATTCAACTTTGCAGCGCTTACTTGTATTACCCAACACCCGTTGTCAATGGAATCGACCAAGAAACGACTGGTTGTGGTGTCCAATCGGTTGCCTTTCAAACTTCTTGAACGAAGCGGCAAAATTACCTTACAGCCAAGCGATGGAGGCTTGGTATCGGCACTAAAAGGTTATTTCGACCGTCATTCAAACGATTCGGAATTTGCTGAAAAGCTATGGGTAGGAAGCGCAGACTTCCCCGAAAAACGTTGGGAAAAATTTAAGTCCTTACCAGCAGGTAATCCGGCATCGTTCCGGGTGGAGCCTATTTTTATTGAATCCAGGCTATACAACCAATACTACAATGGTTTCTCAAATGCCACACTGTGGCCTGTGTTACATTACTTCTCAACCTATGCGGTTTTCGACAATAATTATTTTATTGCGTACGAACAGGTTAACAGAATGTTTGCTGAAAAACTTAATGCAATCATCCAGGAAAGTGATGTAATCTGGATTCATGATTATCAACTTTTTTTGTTGCCCGGAATGATCCGTGAAAAATTCCCACATGCTTCTATCGGATTTTTTCTTCATATCCCGTTTCCTTCCTTTGAAATATTCAGGATGCTGCATCGGACCTGGAAAGAAAAGATTACCCATGGTATGTTAGGGGCCGATTTAATCGGATTTCATACACACGAGTATGTTCAGCATTTTTTAAAGGCTGTGCGGATGATTGCCGGATTCGACCACCAGTTCCGATCTATCAATATGGGTAACCGAATAGCAAAAACTGACCTCTTCCCATTGGGCATCGACTATAAAAAGTTCAATGAGGCTTCAAAGAATGAGACTGTCATTAAAAAGAGAGATCAAATACTCAGAAATTTTCAGGATAAGAAGATTATTTTCTCGGTTGACCGGCTTGACTACACCAAAGGCGTAACCAATCGCTTAAGTGGATTTGAGCGGTTTCTTGAACGATACACCGAATGGCATAAAAAAGTTGTATTTATACTGGTGGTTGTTCCTTCACGTGAAATCATTTCTAAATACAATGAGCGAAAAAATCTGATTGAAGAGCAGGTTGGCAGAATAAACGGAAAATGGTCAACACTTGATTGGCAACCGGTAATATACCGATATGGTCATTTGGATTTTGATGAGTTATGTGCCATGTATCAGGCGGCAGAAGTAGGTTTAATTACACCGTTACGCGATGGGATGAACCTGGTAGCCAAGGAATATGTGGCAAGCCGGATGGAACAACGAGGCACATTAATTCTGAGTGAATTGGCAGGGGCTGCCAATGAACTAGGCGAAGCAATTTTAGTAAACCCATTGGATATTGATGAGTTGGCAACATCCATTAATACGGCACTTACAATGCATGCTGATGAACAGCAAGAGCACATGGCCCGGATGCAAAATCGATTAATGACCTACACAGTAACCGACTGGGTAACGGATTTTCTTGATCAGTTGAAAGAAGTTAAAGTGCTGCAGGAAAAACGAAAACTCAAACAAGTTAATGATCTGATCCAAAGCGACATCATTGCAGCATTTTCGGCTGCAAAGACCCGCCACCTTTTTCTTGATTATGATGGAACCCTGGTTCCTTTTGCCCGCCATCCGCGGGAAGCTCGACCGGATGATCGTTTGCTTGAATTATTGAATGTTTTATCTTCTGAAAAGGAAACGGAGATTACCATCATAAGTGGGCGCAACAGCGATGTGCTGGAAGAGTGGTTTGATGATTTACCGATCAACCTGGTTGCTGAACACGGTGCATCTGTTCGATTGAAGGTTGATCGTTGGAAACATGAACGAGCTATAAATCAAACCTGGAAGCCATTGATCCGGCCAAGCTTCGATATGTTTGTACAACGTTGTCCTGGCTCCTTTGTAGAAGAAAAGAACCATACACTTGCCTGGCACTACCGTAACGTTGATCCCGAACTTGGTTTTGTTCGGTCGCGCGAATTACTTGACAACCTGTACCACCTTATCAGAAATGCGCAATTACAGGTTATTGATGGGAATAAGGTAATCGAAGTTCGTGTTGCGGGTGTGGATAAGGGGACGGCCGCCATGAAACTCTTGCAACACAAGCCGGCCGAATTTGTATTGGTAATTGGTGACGATAAAACCGATGAAGATATGTTTAACGTCCTTGAGAACCTGGCGGTCACTATTAAAGTCGGGCAAGGCATTACCCATGCACAATATATCTTACCAACTCAAAAACAAGTTTTAGAATTATTAACCCGCTTACAGCATGAGTGTACATAAATACAAAATGGGCATAGTCGGCAACTGTTCGTACATCGCTTATGTCGATACGGCAACTAAAGTTCAATGGATGTGTATGCCCCGCTTTGACAGCGATTTTCTTTTTGGCAGTTTGTTAGATTCAGTGAAGGGCGGTGAGTTTTCCGTTACACCTATTGGTAACTATAAGAGTCATCAGTATTACATCTCCAACACCAACGTGTTGTGTACCGAGTTTGAGTGCAGCAATGGAAAGTTCAGGGTAATAGATTGTGCTCCGCGGTTTTCGCAATTCGAAAGATACTTTAAGCCTTTAATGTTGGTTAGAAAAATTGAATTGTTGCAAGGCAATCCGCTTATAAAAGTCAGGTGTCAACCGGTAAATAACTACGGTGCAACCGCACCGGATGTGGTTACCGGCAGTAACCACCTCCGGTTTCTGAATTTTTCCATGCAAGTGCGGCTGACAACCGATGTTTCACTTTCTCATATTGTAGAGGAACAATCCTTTGTACTCGATCAAAACCGTTATTTGGTATTTACCTACGGTGAACCATTGGAAGCTTCACTAAAAGCAACGGCCGAAGATTTTATTAATAAAACCGTTCGCTATTGGCAAGGCTGGATCAAAAGCACCTACCTCCCCGACATTTATCAGGAACAGATCATTCGTTCAGCCCTGGTTTTAAAACTTCATCAATATGAAGATACAGGTGGAATCATCGCCTCCGGAACAACCAGTCTGCCCGAGCATCATGGAAGTATGCGCACCTGGGATTACCGCTATTGCTGGTTTCGCGATGCATATTACACCCTTAAGGCGTTCAATGAGATCGGTCACTTCGATGAACTGGAACGTTATTTTGAATACATCCAAAATATCCTCGTCACGGAAGAAGATCGCATTCAACCGATGTACAGCATTACCGGAAAGAAAGACCTGGAGGAAATTCACATCCAGCTTGAGGGATACCTGGGTAATCAGCCGGTTCGAATTGGCAATAAGGCGTATGTCCAGATTCAAAACGATGTTTACGGCCAGGTGTTGGTAAGCCTGCTTCCCCTGTTTATCGACAGACGACTATCGCTTACCAAAAAGCGATCCTATAAAGACCTGGTCGACAGATTACTTTTATCGATAGAAAAAACCATGGATGAACCCGATGCGGGGTTGTGGGAATTCAGAAACGTTAAGCAAGTACATTGCTACACCATGCTGTTTCATTGGGCAGGCAGCAAAGCAGCTTTAAAAATCGGGAGGTTGTTGGAAGATGCCGACTTATGCGCCCGTGCGTTGAAGATTGAAGCACTGGCGATCGACAGAATTGAGCGCTGTTACGATACCGACAGACAGGTATATACGCAAGCGGTTGGTTCCCCCAACCTGGACGCCAGTACCCTGAAGCTGATTACCATGAATTACCTTGATCCTGCATTACCTAAAGCCCATGAACATTTGAAACAACTGGAAGCAAAGCTTAAAACCGATCAGGGATTATTTTACCGCTATGTACATCCGGATGATTTCGGTAAACCCGAAGCTACCTTTCTGGTTTGTGCTTTTTGGTATGTGGATGCATTAGCCTGTGTTGGACGCGTGGATGATGCCGTAAGAACATTAGATGGAATTTTGCCATACGCCAACCACCTCGGTATCTTTAGTGAAGATGTTGGGTTGGATGGCGCACAGTGGGGTAACTTTCCGCAAACCTACAGTCATGTGGGTATGATAAATGCTGCATTCAGAATTTCAAAAAAACTCGATTTGCCAACATTTAAATAAATTATCGCTTCAGCACTTTAAAAGCAATATTCCGCCCATGACCCTGCATAATGGCCAGGTTAATCCAACTCAACGCAAAATTTTCGAGTAACTCAACTTTATCGTCACCGCCAAAATCCCAACATTCTGCAAAACCAATTTCTTTAGAAAGTATTTGAACGATTGTTTTTGACTCCGGGTCATCGCCAGCACAAAACATATCAATTCCACCGAATGGTGGATATTCCGGGGTTAGCATGTTTTCAAAGCCTGTGGTATTAAAACACTTCACTACCTTATTGGATTTTGTCAACGCTTTAATGGCGTGATAAGCCGTGGCATACGGTTCGGGCCGGGTGCGTACGGAGTTAGTAGCATCTACCAGAACTTTATTGGTCACATCACCCATTTCCGGTAGTAAGTGTAATGTTGCATCAGGAGGTGTTGTAAGGATAAGGATGTCTGCGGTTGAACTGGCTTCTTCAACCGATTTGAAGTCTGCGCCTTTAACCAATGAGGCTGCTTTTTCGGATTTAGCAGATCGTGGGTTTCGCACACCAAACGTTACTGTGTGGCCGGCTTTTTGTAATCCGGCACCCAGTGCCGAACCCACATTGCCCGAACCGATGATGGTAATATTCATAGTGAGTAGTTTAATTCGGATTAGGAAGATAGCACATTCACAGGATTAAAATTGTATGGATATGAAATTCTAAAACTTATTCACTTATCGTATTTTTGCTCACCATGAGTTTAACCTTGAATAGATCTTCACGTTTGCCCGATATCGGCACATCTATTTTTACGATTATGTCGAAAATGGCCAGCGAGCACGGGGCAATTAATCTTTCACAAGGCTTTCCCGATTTTCAGGTTGATCCGGTGATTATTGATTTGATTCACCGATACATGAAGCAAGGTCATAATCAGTATGCACCTATGCCCGGCACACCGGCTTTGCGAAATAGCATTGCCGAAGTTATTTCAAGTACTTATGCCTATTCGGTAAACCCGGAAACTGAAATAACGATTACAGCCGGAGCCACAGAAGCTTTGTATGCCACGATAGCGGCATGGGTTAATCCGGGTGATGAAGTGATTTTGTTTGACCCCGCGTATGATTCGTATAACCCTTCGATTCGCTTAAATGGAGGAGTTCCGGTTCATATTAATTTATCGTATCCGGATTTTTCCATTCCCTGGGATGAAGTCAAGGCACGGATTACAGCACGCACCAAAATGATTATGATCAATACTCCACATAACCCCAGCGGAGCAACAATTACCAGGAATGATTTAACCCACCTTGAAGAACTTGCTGAAGCACACAACCTGATTGTACTTAGCGATGAAGTATATGAGCGGATAATTTTTGATCAGGTGCGCCATGAAAGTGTTTTACACTCACCAAGCCTTGCCCAACGAAGTGTGGCCGTATTCTCGTTTGGAAAGACTTTTCACGCAACCGGTTGGAAAGTGGGATATGCTGTTGCACCTGAATACCTTACCCGGGAAATCAGAAAAACTCACCAGTTCCTCACGTTTGCCGTAAACACACCGGTGCAGGCCAAGCGGCTGAAATCTGAGCTTGGCGCGGCA
>CAZOYJ010000025.1:0-16772 GCA_964583905.1 uncultured Roseivirgaceae bacterium | reverse complement strand
ACCGGTGCAGTTGGCACTGGCCGAGTACATGAAAACCCCTGAACATTACATGAATCTTGGAAATTTCTACCAACAAAAACGCGATTACTTTCTGGAAGGCATTAAAGGTTCTTCTTTCGAGCCCTTGCCCTGTCAGGGTTCCTATTTTCAAACCCTTTCCTATGCAACCCTTTCTTCTCAGCCTGATCAGCAAATGGCGGAAGTATTGACCATCAATCATAAAATTGCCGCTATTCCGGTTTCGGTATTCTATCGTGATAAGACTGACCATAAGCTTCTGCGTTTTTGCTTTGCTAAAAATGAAGCTACCTTGGATAAGGCCACGGAAATTTTAAGAAAGATTTAATCATCAGCCGAACAGAAAGCATGCTGGATTTAAAGATTACACTCATTCAACCTAATGTATACTGGGAGGAGCCCGATGCCAACCTTTCTTCTCTGGAAGAAAAGATTTGGCAAATCGGCCAGGAGACTGATGTTATTGTCTTGCCCGAAATGTTTACCACAGGGTTTACCATGAATGCGCCTAAGCTGGCCGAGCACATGAATATGCGTACCTTCAAATGGATGCGTCTAATGGCCGATCAGACCGGAGCATTGATTCTCGGAAGTTACATTGTAACGGTACACGAGCGTTATTACAACCGGTTGGTGTGGATGGAGCCCGGGGGAATTTTTAAAACGTACGATAAGCGCCATCTTTTTCGCATGGCAATTGAACATAATACCTACTCGGCCGGTGAAAGTTTGCTGGTGGCGACCTGGAAAGGCTGGAGAATTTGTCCGCTGATTTGCTACGACCTGCGCTTCCCTGTATGGAGCCGAAACACCTACGATGCAACAACCAAACAACTGAATTATGACCTGCTGATCTATGTAGCCAACTGGCCAACCGCGCGGATAGAGGCCTGGGATGCTTTATTGAAAGCCCGGGCAATCGAAAACCTGTGTTACACGGCTGGTGTAAACCGGGTAGGATTAGATGGAAACGGAATTGAATACAATGGACATTCGGCTGTGTATTCGCCAAAGGGCGAGGTTGTTTTTATTTCGGAAGGAGTGGAGATGATCAAAACCGTAGAACTCATCGGCCAATCGATAAAGGCTTTCCGCGATAAATTTCCGGCTTACCTGGATGCGGATGAATTTTCCATTCCATTACGCGACACCAATCTTACGTGATGGGAATTTGTATAGCCAGGATAACGCAGCTTACTGCAATCGTTAAGCGTCCTGCGTTTTCCTTACTCCTGCTAAGCATTGGTGTATACAACCTCAACAAATATTACTTGCGCTTTCTCCCCATGGACCGTGCCTGGTTTAAGGTAATGACCGATGTGCTTCCGAATTTTATGATTGTAATCATTTTCTTTTTAGTGATTGTAATGATAAGATTTCTGTTTTCTCAACATGAGTATCCGCTTAAAGTTCTAAGCTTATTAGTTCCCGCAGATTTTCGCGGATTTTTGTCAGCGATAAACAGCGTCATCAGCGGGAAAACTTTACGCAACAATAATTTAGGACGCTTTGCGGATACTCATATTTCTCAAAGTAAAAAAAACCTGAAGGGATTAGTGATTGGATTTTGCATAATCCTTTGGTTGGAAGAATATTTTGGAATGTTCATGATGAGCAAGGTGAGCGATCTGAACGATGCGCTCGCCAGTTTTGCGGCTTCGTTTGCCGTAGTTATGATAAATGAAATAAAAGGTTGAAAGCAGTAATTGGTATCACTTCCTTTCAAGTTCAACCAGTACGGGAAGATGATCGGAAGGATAATGTTTCCCATTGTTGTCGCTTATAACCTGGTAGTGCAATGTCTTCCATTCGTCTGTATGAAAGATATAGTCGATTGGTACGCATTCCATGGCATTCACTTCAAATCCGCAAAACGTACCAATCGGCATTCCCTGCGTTGAATCAAACCACGCGCGTTCACCGGCAGCCACCAGGTTTTGGTAAGCTGTTTCATCAGCCGTGCAATTGAAGTCACCGGTAATAATTGCCGGTTTGGATTGAGCTAACTCCATAAACCGGGTGCGGGTCAGCTGTGCACTTTCTGCGCGAGCAATTTTGCCAATATGGTCAAAGTGTGTGTTCAGAATGAAAAATTCCTGGTTGGAAGATTTGTCGTAAACCCGGGCCCAGGTGGCAATGCGTGTAATGGCAGCATCCCAACTCTTGCTGCCGGGAACTTCCGGAGTTTCTGATAACCAGAATGTGGCGTGGTTGAGCAATCCGAAACGCGCATGTTTGTATAAGATAGCGCAGTATTCACCTTTGGTTTTGCCATCGTCACGGCCTACGCCAACGTAGGAATAGTCGGGGAGAATCCGAAGTAAATCTTCGAGTTGATGGTGCAGCGCCTCTTGCACGCCAATAAGATCCGGGCCGTATTTCTGAATGACTTCGGCCACTTTGCTAACCCGGTTAGTCCAGGCGTTTTCACCATCGGCAGGATTATCGTAACGAATGTTGTACGACATTACTTTTACCGGCTGTGCCGTAACTACCGATACCCAACACATTATTAATACAGAAAGGAGGTAGCGCATCTATCAAATTACGAATTACACGTGAGGAATAACGAATGAAAATTGGTCTATTCCTTATTTGACCATTAAAAAGCTTCTACTGCTTTCACTTCATTTGGCAGCATGCGGGTTAACAGGTTTTCGATACCGGCCTTCAGTGTTACCATCGATGACGGGCAACCGCTGCATGATCCCTGGAGTTTTACTTTTACAACGCCATCGTTAAACGAGTGATAGGTAATAGCGCCTCCGTCTTGCTCCACGGCCGGGCGGATATATTCTTCCAGAATGGTCTTTATTTTCTTTACTGTTTCGGTATCGTTTTCTCCTAACGATGTTTCCGCTTCATCCATTTCAATAATGAACCGTCCGGCTTCCAGAAATTTAAGGATGTGGTCTTTCAGCACATTTTGAATTTCAATCCACTCAACATCTTCACGCTTGGTAACGGTAATGAAATTGCTCATGTAAAACACCCGCTCTACAAACGGGTAATCGAATAATTCCTGTGCAAGCGGTGCCCTGGAAGCACTTTCGCGGGTTGGAAAATCGAAACTCATCCCATCCGGAACCAGCATTTCGTTTACAACAAATTTCAACGAATTGGGGTTGGGATTCGACTCCAGGTAAAGCGTAATATGCTTAGGTAATGTATTCATATTTCAGGTTATGATAGATAAAGGATAAGGCCACAAATTTAGTTCATCGGGCGGTCATTTCGAAAGCCATTTTCAGACGAAGCCACAATACTGGCTACCACCATATCACCGGTAACGTTTACAATGGTGCGGCACATATCCAGCGGCCGGTCAATGGCTATAATAAGCGCCAGACCTTCGGGCGAAACACCAATCGCACCCAGCACAATTACCAATGTAATCAAACCGGCACCAGGTACGGCAGCAGCTCCTATGGATGAAAGGGTAGCGGTTAAGATGATGGTAAGCTGATCGGCAAGCGTAAGGTCATGACCAAACGCCTGGGCAATAAACACGGCTGTAACGGCCTGGTGTATGCTGGTGCCGTCCATGTTGATGGTGGCGCCAAGCGGCAATACGAAACTTGAGATTTCTTCCTTTATACCGATGTTCTTTTCGGCACATTCCATGGTTACCGGGAGTGTAGCTGCACTTGAACTGGTAGAAAAGCCCATAATCTGGGCCGGAATAATCCCCTTCGTAAATGTTTTGTAGCTGATGGGCGTAAAGAAATTCATGGCAAGCGGATAAACCACCATCACCATTACCCCCAGGCTAAGCAACACAGTGATGGCATACACTCCTAATGCGCTGAATAATTCGAGCGCCTGCTTCGGATCATCGCCTGCAAAATCCACCATCAGTGCCGTTAACAAGGCTAATACGCCAACGGGTGCGTAGTGCATAACGATGTCGACTATTTTCAGTATGACTTCATTAACCCCATCGAAAAAATTCTTGACCGGAATGCCCTTGGCTTCAGGCGCCATGATGAGGGCAATGCCAAAGAGCACGGCAAAGAAAATCACCTGGAGCATGTTCCGGTTTGAACTGGCGGCACCGAAAATATTATCGGGAACAATGTCAACCAGCACCTGAAGCGGTCCGGTTTGTTTCAGCTTTTCAGCATCCGTTACTTTCAGGTTGGCGTCTTTGGCATACTTTTCAGAAAGTTCTTCTTGTTTTTCTTTCGACAGAAAGTTTCCGGGCTTAATGGTATTCACGGCCACCAAACCAATGGTAATAGCAATTACTGTGGTAATGAGATACAGTGCCATTGTTTTTCCGCCAATGCGCGAAAGCTTGGTAATGTCTTTCAGGTTGGAGATACCGCTGATCAAGGAAACGAGAATCAGCGGAATCGCCATCAGCTTCAGCATGTTAAAAAAGATGGTGCCGAAGGGTTTTATCCAATTGGTAACAAATGGCCCCCAGTGAAAAACAATGGCCATAATGCCCAGGATAACACCGAGCAACATGCCGATGAAAATGCGGATGTGTAAAGGAATCTTCCTCATATAAAGAATGATAATCCGGAAATTTATGGGATTGTTTCCTCAGTTGTTCTAAAGATGCCGGAATAATTATGAATGGTTATCGGCTTGCGAAAGCTGCAATTCGCCCTCACTGCTGGCAATCACAGAAGCTACCGTAGAATCGCCAGTTATGTTAACTACCGTGCGCATCATATCCAGGGGCCTGTCGACCGCAAGAATCAGGGCGAGGCCAGCCGGATCGATGCCTACAGCTTCCAGCACAATAATCAGCATGATGATGCCCGCCCCCGGAACAGCAGCAGCACCAATAGAAGATAAAACGGCTGTCATAAGAATAGTAAGTTGTTGCCCTAAGGTCAAGTCAAGTCCAAAAGCCTGGGCAATAAACACAGCCGAAACTCCCTGATGAATGCTGGTGCCATCCATGTTAATGGTGGCTCCCAACGGCAACACAAAACTGGAAACTTCTTCGGAGATGCCGAGGTTTTTCTGGGCACAATCAATTGTAACCGGCAAAGTGGCCGCGCTTGAACTGGTTGAAAAGGCAAGAATTTGCGCAGGAAAAATTCCTTTAACAAATTTTAGATAGGGTAATTTTGTAAAGACTTTTAGTATCAGTGGATAGGAAATAAACACCATTACGGCTAATCCCAACACTACATTCAGACTGTAAACTCCAAGCGCTTTCATCAGTTGAACATCAATATTCAGGCTGGCCAGCAAAGCAAATACACCCACCGGAGCGAAACGCATGATCAGGTCGACAATTTTCAGGATCACTTCGTTGGCGCCATCAAAGAATGATTTTACCGGGCCTATTTTTTCAGGTTTGGCTAAAATCATGGCAATGCCAAACAAGATGGCAAAGAAGATGATTTGTAGCATGTTGGTGTTGCTCGACATAGCTCCGAAAATATTATCCGGAACAATGTCTACTAGTATTTGAAGGGGGCCATCATCTTTTAAGTTGTGTGCGGAGGTGATGCGCGTATCAATATCGGAAGCATAGGCCTGACTGAGTTCTTCTCGCTTTTCGGGCGATAGAAATTTTCCGGGCTTGATTACATTAACCAACAGCAAACCTATGGTAACGGCAATAACGGTGGTAGCGAGGTACAACCCAATGGTTCTTCCGCCAATGCGTGAAAGCTTTGAAATATCCGAAAGATTTGAGATGCCATCAATCAACGAAAAGATGATCAGCGGGATGGCAATCAGTTTCAGTGCATTAATGAAGATAACACCCCAGGGTTTTATCCAGGCTGTTGTGAATTCCATTAATCCGAGGCTTTCTGCGCTTAGGCCCCAAATAAGACCCAGGGCCATACCGATTAGTATTTTACCGTAGAGCGGAAGTTTCTTCATGCCTTAAAAATAAGAGGATTTGTAAAAGATACATGAAGAATTTTTGTGGCAGGTTTGTTTGACGTGCTGGCGATGCAGCCATCCTCCGGTCAAAGCTTTGATAATCGTGCGCGCAACAGGAAATCGGCCAGCACCAATGCGGCCATCGCTTCAACAATGGGTACCGCACGCGGTACAACGCACGGATCGTGCCGGCCTTTTCCGGAAACGGTAACTTCGTTTCCAGCTTTGTCCACACTTTGCTGATCTTGCATTATGGTGGCCACGGGTTTAAACGCTACCGTAAAGTAAATGTCTGCTCCGTTGCTGATGCCGCCCTGAATACCGCCCGAGTGATTGGTTTTGGTTTTGATCTCTCCACCTTCGTTAACGAATTCATCGTTGTGTTGGGAGCCGGTGAGTGTTGTTCCGGCAAAGCCGCTACCGTATTCAAATCCTTTAACGGCATTGATGCTGAGCATCGCTTTGCCAAGTTCGGCATGAAGTTTATCAAACACCGGTTCGCCCAGTCCTGCCGGTGTATTTTTTATTACGCACGTAACGGTTCCGCCAATGGTATCGCGATCAAGGCGAATCTGATCAATAAGGGCAATCATTTTTTCGGCTGTGGCTGGATCGGGACAACGTACGATGGTGTCTTCGGTTTTTTGCAGATCAAGTTGTGTGTATGGAGGGGCGGTGATTTCGCCTACGCTTGAAACGTAGCCATTGATTTCAATCCCGCTTTGGTTCAAGAAAAGTTTTGCGATGGCCCCAGCTCCTACCCGTGCAACCGTTTCGCGCGCTGAACTTCGGCCTCCACCCCGGTAATCGCGATGGCCGTATTTAACTTCATACGTGTAATCGGCATGCGATGGCCGAAAGGTACTTTCCAAATGACTGTAGTCTTTGCTGCGCTGATCCTGGTTTTCAATCACCAAAGCAATGGGCGAGCCGGTAGATTTACTTTTAAACACACCACTCAGGATTTTAACTGTATCATCTTCCTTCCGCTGGGTAGTGATTTTGGATTGCCCGGGTTTTCTGCGATTAAGTTCAGCCTGGATAAACGCTTCGTCAATTTCCAACCCGGCCGGACAGCCATCGATCACCACGCCAATGGCGGGCCCATGGGATTCGCCAAAGGTCGTAATGCGAAAAAATTTGCCGTATGAATTCATTTTAGATTTTCAAGATTCAGGTTGGTGCTGCAATCTGCGCAATGTAACCTGAACCTATTTCTTAAACACAAGATAAGCCGATCCGGCCAACATCACCAAAACAAAAATATTAACCGCGTATTTCATCCAATTGTTTTCGTTAATAGCCACCAGGGTGTTATCCGCCAGCCCGATTCGATCGTAGAAGGATCCAGGGTCCACAGATTCAATTACTTCATTTTTTAAACTCTCACCATTCACCACGACAGCAGCCTTAGCCCGCAAGGTGTCATACTTTTTTTTGGATGGATTAAAAAATACCCATTGAAACTGATCCGCAAGTTTAAATTGACCGGGTTCTTTAGGAATGATGAAGTAGCTGAAGGTTTTCGATCCCGCAACCCGGTTGCCTTCGCGGGTAATGCGCTGACGAACGTTGGGTTCATAAAAATCAAAATTGGCGTTGTTTTGCACAGCCGGTTTATTCACGGAAGAAATATTCCCCTCACCGTAAATGGTAAAATCGTATGAAAAACTTTTACCCGTTTGCAAGGCAGTAGAGCTGATTTTTTCATCGAGCCGGTAGTCGCCAACCGCTACCTGTTTGCTAAGCGGATGAGGCGGCAATTCTTTAACTCTAACCGTTTTGGGTTTGGAGTGAAATGTTTTGAAATCTTCCTGGCGGTTTTGGCCAAAGAAGGAAGGGTTCTTGGCAACCTTATATTTGATCATCTCCAATGAAACACTGGGAAACAGAACCAGCTCGGTATTTAATGGATAGAACGTTGCCTGGTAAATTTTGTAACGTGTATATAGTTTTCCCTGAACCGACACCCGCTCACCTTCTATGTTTTCAATGTTAAAGCTTTCTTCCCAGCAGTTGGCTGGCTTTACTTTCTTCAGAATTTCAGTAACCTGCTTGCTGAGCTGATACCAGTACAGGGGCGCTTTATTATCCTCGGCAACGTAAAAACCAAGAATGGCATTAAAGCCTTCGCCCACGTATACTTCATCCTTGCTGGTGCTGATAGCCAGAAAGGCGTCATCCTTTATGTCGATGTATTCGGTAGGGGTGGTGTTCATCGGGTCGTCCCGATCAAAAAAACTTCTGAACGGATCGCGCTGGCGGGCCTGAACAGGTGGTCCTACGGTGATTTTCTTGCCGGTTGAGGAAACCACCTGATCATTCACTTTCATTTTGAAGGGAGGCACGGTAATGGTTCCCTGCCGGGTGGCGAAATAGTTCATGGTTACGCTTTGCGAGGAGGTGACCTGTCCGTTAATGATGTTCGTTTGTGAAGAAGTCGACTGTCCGCCTTTGGCCAGTCCCTCAATGTCTGGAAAATTATCGAAGCTTTTGAGGCGATCGTTCTGAACGGTTATGGTGATCGTCCAGGGTTGGTTTTGTCCGATTTCATCCGGACCAAGGCTAATTTGGATGTTTTGGCCCCAACTCGTACCCACGGGCCCCACCACCAGGGCCATCATTAAAATGAAATTCATCGAAAAATCTGCCCGCATACTCAATCTCTGTACCAAATTCATCGTTACAAAATTAAAAATGTTCTTTCAGGTATTGTGCCAGCGTGTTAAATTTAACGACTACAGCAATGGCAATTTTTTGTTAACGTTCTTAACGTATTGTTATGCTAAACTATGTAAAAAAAGTTCTGACAAAGGTTAGTTTTGATGCACGGCTCTTTGAAAAGGAGCTTCGAAAAGCCATTAAAATGTTGATTGGTGATGATTTGCAGGAGCTCAAACAATGGTGTTACGACAGGTTTGGGAATCAGTACCCGGTTATTTTGAACCGGTGCTTTGTAAGAATGTAATGAAACAAGCATGATCGGCCCCCTCCAGCAGGGGGCTTTAATTTTTTAAGGGATTGATAAAAATACCTCTTCTGAAGAGCGTTTCCCGGGAGGCCGTGATTTGGATGACCGGATTAACCGCATTAGCTTTCTATTCTCCGGATGCACACGTACATATCTCGCTATGCCCGTTGGCCAACCTGGGCCTTGAATTTTGTCCGGGTTGCGGACTGGGCCGGGCAATTGCTTATTTCTTTCGGGGTGAAGTTGCCCTATCGTATCAGGCCCACCCGCTTGGAATACCGGCCTTAATTATTTTAGTTTATAGAATCGTTTCACTAACCCTAATTCAATACAAATACCATGGCAAAAATTCTTGATGTACTTCCTGAGCTTACAGGCGAAGAAATGGTTTATGTCCAGAATCTCATTAAAGATTGGGATGATGAAAAAGCCCGCAACTTTGCAAACGTTTACCGGGTGCGAAGGAAAGACCCACAGGTTGTATTAATTACTGCCTTGCTGGGTTTCATTATCGTGGCGGGTGTACATCGGTTTTTGCTGGGGCAAATCGGCATGGGCCTGTTGTATTTGTTTACTGCGGGCTTGTGTTTTATCGGAACCATTATTGACCTGGTGAATTATCAGAAACTTGCATTTGAGTTCAACCAGAAATCAGCCAATGAAGTAGCGATGCAAGTAGGCTGATGTAAGTTTTATCGATCACGAGGGGGTTGATCGCCCGCTTACTTTTCAAAAAAACCGACCGAGCCGCCCACCCAGGTTTTATTCTGGTTAAACTTCACGCCAATCATTTCACCGCGGCTTAACCGAACCAGATTGGTAACCAATTGCGGGCGTGGCCGGTTAGTTTCCCAGATAAACAACAGTCTGATTTCGGTTTTCACTAAACCATCGGGCGCCTGGATAACCGGTTCGTAGTTAACTTTTCGCTGGAGCAGGTAATGTGCATATTGATCTTTTGGGATCGCGTTTAAGTCCTTTTCGGTAACGTGGAAAACAATGCCGCTTCCCGAAAAGGAAAACAGTGGCTTCAATACATAGTTTTCCAAATCATCGGGAAAGGAGCCGTATTCATGTAAGAATCTGCACTCCGGAACATATTCACTTTTAATAAGGGGCATGGTGAATTTGCTGATTCGAAAAAACCAGTTGGGGTGCCCGGCCCACTCCACGGCTACATCTTCTGTCAGGTTAAATTCGAAGGGGCCTGTTTTTTGGGCAAACAACTCGTCAAAAATTACCCGGTTATACAAGCGCTTGATTTCAATCTTCTTTCCCGCTTTTGAATAGAAAAGTTTTCGGCCTTCCTTTTTCACATCGCCAATGTGCACCGGCTCAATGCCGGTATAATCGCGGGTAATTATAAAGTCGATGGCTGTGTTTTGATTAAGCGGATCAATCTCGAGCAATACAACTTCTTCGGGATCATGTCCGTTCAGCACCACGCGCCTGAGTTGATCTTTATATTCCGACTGGGTTAGCCCGAAATGAGATTCAACGGCTTCCGGAATCTGAAAATGTTCGCGGTAGCAAGTGGCTAAAAAATCCTGCCATCCGTAAAGCGAAGGAAACCCCTGCATTTCAATCAGCCGCGGTTGAATTTCAACGGACGCGTCTTTCACCAGTGCAAAATCAAGCGCCAGAAAAAGCGTGTGATCATCTTCGTGGGGTACATGCAAGGCTGGGGGAATAGCCTCGCGGGTTAGCGATTTGAAATCATCGCGCACAATAAAATCAATAATACTGTCGGAGGCCGTTATGAGTTTTTCTTTCAAGGCCTTGTGAATAAATACAGGCGTTTCGGCAACCCGAAATTTGATCGGGAAGTCATACTGCTGATGGAGGGCCTGAAGAAAGGCTTTATACTTTTCTTCCGAGAAATTCCGGTTATAGTGGTCGCGGTAGGCAGGTATCATGACACAAACGTAACAGCCTGGGTGCGAGAGGCGGCCTTCAAAAACTGCGGAATCACGGTGTGGTAGGTAGCCATAATTTTATCCGGATCGTTCAGGTGTTCCAGCATGCTGTTGTATTTTGTTTCTCCATACCGCTCTACAATCAGTTTCTTTTTGTCTTCACGAAGCAGGTACATGTGCATGCCGGAAGCATCGGCTTCGGGATGGAACTGCATGCCGATTACGGCATCGTCAAACCGGATGGCCATAACGGCACGTTCCAGGTTAACATGTGGCCTGTATTTTTCAATGCACAACAGGGCGCCACCACGGGCTTTTAATGCGGCTTCATCGGGATGTGTGATCTGGTAATCGCGTGAGTCGACTGCCCAAATGGGATCGTTCAGGTGCTGAAACAAAGGCTCAAGTTTTCCGGCATCGGTTTTATGTACCGTCATTACGCCAAAAGAGGTGCTTTTTCGTTTGGAGATGGTACCGTACCGGTACTGCCGGCAGTACAATTGAAATGAGTGGCAAATGAGCAATACGTGTTTCTTTTTTTGGGGATGCAGCACATTGTACTGATGGAGTTCGTCCATAAGGGAGAAAAATTTTTTTTCCCAGGAAGCGCCTTCACTTTCCAGCGGACTGCCCGGACCGCCTGTGCAAATGAAAATATCGTACGATAAATCGGGCACTTCATCCTTCAGGCGTACATCATAAACTTTCCGATTTACCGGAACGGGAGCAGTTTCAGCAAATCCATCAATAAGTTGGCGGATGCAGCGCATGCCCTCGTTGGGGTCGCCTGCATACATATCAAGCACGGCAATATTTATTGGAGCGGTCAAGGTTTTAAGATCAAGTTAAATTGTTCTCAGGTACAAAGTTAGAACGAAAGACTTATGAGTACAGACAAATGTTTGGAGTGGTTATTCAGCAGTTTTTATTGGTTTCGGCAATGATAAAATCCACTACTTTATCGAGGTTGTTGGTTTCGCGAAACACAGCGAGTTGCCGATCGGCTCCGGTTCCCTGTTCCAGCATGGTGTGCACGTAGTTAATGACGTCACGGCTGCCGA
This sequence comes from uncultured Roseivirgaceae bacterium, assembly GCA_964583905.1. Lineage (GTDB taxonomy): Bacteria > Bacteroidota > Bacteroidia > Cytophagales > Cyclobacteriaceae > UBA2336. The sequence goes on along the minus strand of CAZOYJ010000025.1, from coordinate 4,947 downwards.
GTTCGTCTACCACATCATCAATAAACTCCAGCAGTTCCCTGATCAAGGCTTTTGTTTCTACTTCTGCTTGTTTTCCAAAGTCAATCAACCTGCCATCAATGCCGTACCGGCAGGCGCGCCATTTATTTTCATTGATCAGTGCCCGTGTATATACAATGAAACTCATGTTTTGTGTGCGCAATTTATACAGCTTGGCCACCAACGCCTGAAACAGTGCAGCAATGGTCAGTGTTTCTTCAACCCGCATGGGTACATCGCAAATCCGGAATTCGATGGTGTCGAAGAAAGGATGTACCCGGGCATCCCACCAGATTTTTTTTGCGTTGTCGATACACCCGGTTTTAATGAGCAGGTTAACATAATTTTTATAGTCGTCCCAGTCGTTGAAATAATCGGGTAACCCGGTGCGTGGAAATTTGTCGAATATTTTTGTGCGGAAGGACTTAAAGCCGGTGTTGCGTCCTTCCCAAAATGGACTGTTACACGAAAGCGCGTATACGTGTGGAAGAAAATAGCGGATGGTATTGACAATGTGAATCGCCATGTTTTTATCGGCAATACCTACGTGCACGTGTAGACCAAAAATCAGGTTAGACCGTGCCGCCTCCTGCATTTCATTAACAATCTCATCGTAGCGCGGATTGGGGGTAAGCAGTTGTTTGGACCAATGCGAAAAGGGATGCGTACCCGAAGCGCCAATCCGATAACCTAAACGGTGGGCAATTTCACAAACCGATTTCCGAAGGTTACGGATATCGTTTCCGGCTTCCTGAATATTCTCGCAAATGCCAGTGCCCACCTCCACCACCGCCTGATGCATTTCGGCTTTCACCTTGTCGGGTAATGCCTGGGCGGCCATTTCAACAATTTTCTGATCGTGGGAGATGAGTTCACGCGTGGTGGGGTCAATCACCATGTATTCTTCTTCAATGCCGAGGGTAAATTTTTCCATATCGGGAGAGGGTTTTTGGTAAATTTCTATTCCTAAAATTTCATTTGGCTTTTCACTTCTTTTTTTGATGATTTTGGTTTTTCGGCAACCTTAGCAGGCGTTTCATTTATAAACGATGCAACCGACTGGGTGACAAATGTACCCCACGTCAGATTATCTTTTCCGGGTTTGTGTTGTTGGGCGCGTTCAATCGCCATTTTAGCAGCGTGTTCAACCACCCACTCGAAATTTTCCTGGCCTACGGAATTCACATCGGCATCGGGAGCAGGATTACAAAAATCAATGGCATACGGGATGCCGTTTCGCACAGCCATTTCCACCGTATTAAAATCGTAACCTAATGCGTGGTTAAGTTGCAGTACATAATCGTGCACTTGCTTCACCAATTTTTCTGAAGCAGGTCCCGAGTTAACGACATACCGCAGGTGATGCGGATTGCGGGGGTCATACTGCATCACCCGCACATATTTCCGGCCCAGGCAGTAGCACCTGAAATATTCTTCAAAAATAATTTCTTCCTGGAGCATCATTACCAACTGGCCCGTTTCTTTGAAAGCTTCAAAAAACTGGGCGGCATCGTTTAATTTGTATACACTTTTCCACCCGCCACCCGAATGGGGCTTCATGTAGGCCGGCCACCCTATGTAATCGAAAATTTTATCCCACGAAAGTGGAAACTTCAGGTTTTTAAAGGAAGCATCGGTTGTATCGGTAGGCTGATCGTGCGATGGCAGCAACACGGTTTTAGGAACCGGAACTCCAAGTTTTACGGCCAGCGCATTGTTGAAAAATTTTTCATCGGCACTAAACCAGAACGGATTGTTGATTACGGCTGCACCACCAAGGGCAGCATTTTTCAGGTAGGCGCGATAGAAGGGTATGTCTTGTGAAATGCGATCAAGGATCACCGCATAACCGGTAGGCTCGCCTTGTTCAACTTTGTCAATTTGCACGGGCTCGGCAACAATGCCTTTTACCCCCATTGCATTGATGTGTTCAACAAACGCTTCCGGAAAGGAGCGTTCCATACCGTGCAGGATTCCGATTTTTTTTGTAGCCATAAAATTATTTTATCAAGGATAAGTAATGAGGAAACATTTCACGCCAGGCCGGCCAATCGTGTGGCGCATTCGGGCGCACATCAAGCCAGTGGTTAATCCCTTTTTTTCTCAGCACATCGGCCATCTTCTCGTTGGAATCCCAACACATATCGTGGGTGCCGGTACCCAACACGACAAACATATCGGTAAAAAAGGGATTATTAGCCTGCGGAATAAAGTCCATTGGATTATTAAAGTACACATCATCGTTGTAATAACCATCCAACTGATCTCGTATGTCAAATGCAGCCCCCATCGTAAAAACATATTTGGTTACTTCCGGATGTTTAAATGCAAAATTCATAGCGTGGTATCCTCCGAAGCTGCAACCCGCGGTAGCTACACGGTTAACTCCGGTTTCTTGCTGCATCAGCGGCACCAGTTCGTTTAACAGAAACTGGTCGTACCAGGTGTGGTTTAGCACGCGTTGTGCTGGGTGGATACTTTTATTATACCAACTTAGGGCATCAATGCCATCGGGGCAATAAATTTTTACCAATCCCTCATCAATAAACCAGGCCACACTGTCGATGAGTTTAAAATCTTTGTTTTCATGGTATCGCCCCATTGAGGTTGGGAACAGCATTACCGGGTATCCGCGCTGGCCAAAAGCAAGTACTTCAATGTCGTGACTCAAGTTTGGCGAGTACCATTTGTGGTATTGTTCCTGCATGGCGGGTTTAAAGTAAAGCCCTTAATTACCGGCAACCTTGATATTTTTGTTGCCGGCAAATCCGAACCTCGTTAAAAGTCGCGATAAACTTTAATATTGTAAACCGATTACTGTGAAAAATTTACCCAGGCCAGAACCCCATTACGTTACGAAAAAGCTAACCGGCATTCATACCAAGGTATTGAAGCGGGACGTTACGATAGAGCTGGTACTTCCGGCCGATTACGAGACCACGGAAAAGAAATACCCGCTGCTGATCCTCAATGATGGCCAGGATAATGAAGCGGTGGAGCTTTTAAAAACGCTTGAACGGCTTACGCAAAAGGAGTTGTTGGAGACCATTATCGTAGCCGGTGTTCATGCCGGAGACCGGCTGCAGGAATATGGGGTTAGCGCAAAACCGGATTTTCAAAAGCGCGGAAGCCATGCCCGGCAGTATACCCGGTTTATAGTGGAAGAACTTATGCCGTACCTGATTTATGAATTCCCGGTATCGCAATTGGCAACCGATCATGCTGTTGCGGGGTATTCTATGGGCGGACTCTCTGCCGTGGATATTGCCTGGAATTACCCGAAGGTTTTCGGCAAAGCGGGTGCCTTCAGCGGGTCGTTCTGGTGGCGGAAGCGTGATGCAAACAGCCGGTTATACTCCGATGCTCGCGACCGGCTCATGCATGCCGAAATCCGCAACGGAAAATTTAAGAAAGGATTGAAATTCTGGTTTCAGGCTGGCACCCACGAAGAAAAAAGCGACCGCAACCGTAACGGAGTAATTGATGCTATAGACGATACACTCGATTTGATTGTTGAACTTACCAAAAAGGGTTACCGGCCGTACCACGACATACACTATGTAGAAACCCCGGGGGGTGAACATAACCACAACACCTGGAAAAAAGTAATGCCCGATTTTTTACTGTGGGCGTTTGGAAAGTGATGCGTTACTATGGGTTTAACCAGAGATCGATAGGCTTTTTAACCGTGGGAGTAAAGGGCAGCTCAATGGCTTTGGCTTGTCCCGCTGAAGCATATGCGGCATAAATGATTTCCAACACCTTTTTCCCCATCTCGCCATTCACGAGCGGCTCTTTATTTTCCCGGACGCATTCAATAAAATGTTTAAGTTCATGCGGATAACCCTGGTTAAACACTTCTTCAAAGATGGGGAAAGTCCAACCGGTTGTGATGTCGGCTTTTTCCATTGCATAACCATATCCTTTGCGGCTATAAGCCAAGGCTGCATTGCCCATAAATAAATCGGCATAAACTACACCCTCGGTACCGTATACTTCGCTGCGATCGTCCATCCCGCCATGTTTGGCCCAACTGTTTTCGGCTACACCGGTTACACCATTTTCAAACTCAACAATTACAATTGAATTATCTTCGCCTGTTGTGCGGCCTTTGTGCAGCACAGTGTCCATACTGGCTTTTACCTGTTTTACCCTTGCCTTGTTCAACATCCAGAAAAACCAACCAAAGGCATGGCAACCCATATCCATCAACACCCCACCACCTGCCTGGTTAACATCATAAAACCAATCGGAATGTGGGCCTGAATGTTTTTCAGATTGTTTAAGCATATAGATATCGCCCACGGCCCCTTCCTTCACTAAATTTCTTACACGCTCATACTTTGGTGCAAAGCATAACTCTTCGGCATACATTAATTTTACAGAGGCATCCGCGCAGGCTTTTATCATAGCATCTGCTTCTTCCAGGGTAACAGCAAAGGGCTTTTCAATAATTACATGTTTCTTCGCTGCGGCAGCGGTCAATGTGGCTTCTGCATGAAGAAAATTAGGCAGGCAGATATCAACAACTTCACACCCTGATTTTTCTATGATTTCATTCAATGAATTAAATGCCAGGGCAATATTATGTTTCCGGGCGAAGGCATTTGCTTTGCTGATGTCACGCGAATAAACGGCCACCACCTCTGCTTCGGGCACAAAACGATGATAGCTTTCCATATGGATGTCGGCAATAAAGCCTGAACCAAGCAGGGCAACTTTTGTACGACTCATGTAGTATAGGATTTTGTTGTCAACTTAAGCATTGAATTTATTTCTTCAAAGTTGGTGCAATGAATTCCAGGGTTCGTCTCAGGCCCTTTGATCCGGCTCTTTTGAGTGCTGATTTTTTAAAAATCTTTTTAAAAACCTCTTCGGTTATTTCCTGCCAGTCATTCACGGTCATGGTTTCCAGTTCAGGATGTGGCA
>CAZOYJ010000024.1:0-25506 GCA_964583905.1 uncultured Roseivirgaceae bacterium | reverse complement strand
TCTGGATCAGGTTTTTGCTGCATGAATTGCGTAACACCAAGGAATACCTGCTGAATGTATTCCATCCGGGTTTCAATCTTACTAAACATATTCGGCATTTATTACGCCAACCGGGCCTAACCACATGCGGGCTATATCCGACTTTATAGAAGGAACCACCTTCAACGCCTGTTCATTTGCTGATTTTTCGAGGAGCATTTCTTTGCCATCCTGCAGAGACATGGAATACGGGTCAACGTTCATATTTTCAGGTGTTCCATGCACCTGGTAACTGGCCATGCGGAAAATTTCAGCGCCAATCCATTCAAGAATTTGCAAATTTTCACCAACCTTTTCCATAACGTTTTCAGGTTTGAGCTTTTTCGTTAGCGCTTCCTGAAATTGGTAAAGGCACTGCAAATCGAATACATTATGGTAACTATCGGTAAAAGAACCAAGGGGATATTCGCCCCAGGCTTGAAAGAGCATCTGCATTTGTTCATTCAGGGCGGCAAACCTTCTGCCAATGCTTTTAACCGATGATGAATATTGTTTTAGCACCCCAATATCTGTATAGCCGTTATTCATAAACATTACATTGGGTATGGCCCAGTAGGAGGCCCAATCCCAAATAATTTTCATCAGCATGATTTGGGTCTTTCCGAAAATTCCGTACTGATTTTGGTATAGCTTAATCCAACCTTTTAACAACTCATGGTGCGTGTGCTCATAAATCATCGTGCGAAGCTTGATATCTTCTCCGTTCAGCTCGCGAACGATCAGGTCAGTGATCCATGTATTGCCGAGTGCGATAAAATCCGTTCCGGGCGAATAAAATGCGTCCAAAAAAGCCCCCGACTCACCCGTTAGCGCCCAGCGGTCAACAGAATAGAATTGCTTGCAATCGTACGCGAAATTATGCATCACCTTAAAATCCAGCACATTTTCTTTATGCCCACTCAGCATGCGTGCCGCAAGGGGTTCGTATCGTTCCAGCCATTGCATGGCTTTGGTAAATGTGTTAAAGGTATTGAACGAATGAATTTTAGGATCAGCCACAATTCCGAAGCTGGTACATCCCGAAACCAACGGGATAATCCAAACCCAATAGCCTTCACCCATGAGGTGATTGGTAGCCAATCGCCTTCTTCCAGGGCCGAGTTGGTTGCGCCATACGGTATCGGTAGACCAATCATCGATGTCGATTGCATGATTTATTCTGAACCAGGCAGCATTTATATTGTGTTCAAACTTCCTCACCAGCCCAAGTTTTCGTTTCAGCAAACTGCTTCGTCCACTGGCATCAATAAGCCACCGGGTATTAACCTTATGTATTTCCGGGCCACTTTCATACTTGATGGTATGCGTTGGTGTGGAAAGATTTACTTCCACCACCCGGGTTCCTGCAAGAAGTTCAACACCATGTTGTAGGAGTATTTTTTTTAAATCGTTTTCAAAAAGACCGCGGTCAATTTGGTGTGTTGGATAGGGATTTGAAATCCTGGAACCCACCTCAACACGCCTGGAAATGGTTTGGCTCACTTCCGGACTAAAGAAAAACCGGAACCCATATTTGGGCAATTGGCTGGCCGTTAAATATTCCTTGAGATTAAGCACTTCCCGCAAATAGGATGAACCCAATTCGCTGGTCGATTCTCCTACTTTATGGGTGGCTATCGGTGCTTCACCTGTTTGTTTCTCCAGTACAAGCACCGTTATTCCGGGTTTAGCTTGTTTCAATTGGAGGGCAAGAGTTAAGCCCGCAAATCCTCCGCCTATTATAAGAACGTCATATGGAGCATCTTTTTTCATTGGCAAGTCACCACTAATCAAATCTATCAAAAATATTTCGAATGGTTGAGGTGGCGATTTTTTAAAAAGACAATACCATGACGTCCACCTGACATTTCAGCTGTTCTAAGGTGGGTACATTTGTATCAAAAATCTGATTTTATGCAATTGCTTCGTACTATTCTCCTCTTTGGTTTGGCTTTTACATATTGTTTAACCCAGGCCCAGCAAAAAGTTTTCAGCACCAGCGAGGGTGCCATCCGGGGTTACGACCCGGTAGCGTATTTTACCGAAAGCAAACCGGTAAAGGGCCAAAAACAATTTTCAACCGAATGGAATGGGGCAACCTGGTATTTTAAGTCGGCCGAGAACCGCAAGAAGTTTGTCGAGGCTCCGGAAAAATATGCGCCCCAATACGGTGGGTTTTGTGCCTACGGGGTTTCACGCGACTATAAAGTAAAAACGGAGCCTGAAGCCTGGGCCATCTACAACGGCAAACTGTATTTGAATTACGACCTGGACGTTGCCAAAAAATGGGCAAGCGACAAGGATGGGTACATAAAAAAAGCAGATGCAAACTGGGTCACTTTGAAAAACAAAGAATAATCACGCTCCAAACATGTTGATTACCGACTCGCACGTCCGTGTCTGATCGGGATACACCAAATCTTTAACGCGAATGGTCTGGGTATGAGCATTGCCAGGCTTCCTTTAAGGGTCTTGGCTGAGTGTACTATATATAATACGTTTTATGGCTATATTTGTATTTTAAATAGTACAATATGGAGCAATTGGTTTCTAAATTCCGGGGTTTATTGGAGACAACCACCGTCACATTCAAGCGATCGCTATTTTCTGCTGTCAACTGGAGGGCGCGGGCAATGCTGATTTCCGGGGCAAGGGGTACCGGCAAATCAACCCTCATGCTTCAGTACATCAAGGAACATTTGCCGTTGCAAAAGACGCTTTACCTTACACTAGATGACCTATACTTCCGGCAACATACATTAACTGAAGTGGTGGATGAATTTTATCGCTTTGGAGGAAGGTTCCTTTTTCTGGATGAGGTGCATAAGTACAAGGATTGGCAAACAGAGGTTAAAAACCTGTATGACTTCAAAAAAGACCTTCAGTTGGTTATTTCCGGATCGTCTATTCTTGCGCTCCAAAGATCGGTTGCTGATCTCTCCAGACGTGTCATCAATTATCATTTGCCGGGATTATCTTTCCGTGAATACCTCGCACTGAAACATGGAATTGAGTTGGATGGTCTTTCACTTGAGGATTTACTTCGCCATCACGAAGAAATTACTTCCGCCATAACAAAAAAGGTCGAGTCACCGCTGGCGCATTATGATCACTACACCCGGTATGGATTCTATCCGTTCTTTCTGGAAGGTGAGTCGGATTATTACGTAAGGCTTAATCAGCTCATAAACGTAATCATTGATTATGACCTGCCCGAAGCCATGCCGATGGAGACTTCGAGTTTGTCAAAATTGAAGAAGCTACTTTTTATTCTTTCACAGTCGGTGCCCTTCACGCCCAATATCAATAAGCTGGCTGAAGACCTCGGCACCAGCCGCAACCGCGTACTTGAAATGCTTGACATACTCGAGAAGGCACAGCTAATCCGCAACCTGCGGTCAGGCACACGTGGAATCAGCTTGCTGAATAAGCCAAACAAAGTTTTTCTTAACAATACAAACCTCATTCATGCTATAGCTGAAGAAAAGCCTGATACCGGTAACATTCGTGAAACCCTGGTCATTGCTCATCTGCAGGATGCCGGGTTGGAAGTAACCTATCCTAAAGCAGGCGATTTTTTGGTGAACTCAAAATATTTGTTTGAAGTTGGCGGGAAAAGCAAATCCGGCAAGCAACTTAAAGGCCTGAAAAACTCATTCATCATCGCTGATGATATCGAGCATGGTTATGGTAACAGAATACCGTTGTGGTTACTGGGCTTCCTCTATTAATAATCCCCCGGCTCTGTCACCGTCAACTGCGCCACAGCCATGGCATACCGGAGAATTCGGCAAGTAGGGTTTCCGGAAAAGTAAGGCTTATTCCGGTATGACGAATAGATAAGTAATCACCCCCCAAAAATTTTGATTACCGGCTCACGCCAGGCGTTGGTTTTATCGGAACACAGGAACAGCATTATTTCCGTAATACCTTGCGGTGAAACCCATTTACTGAAATCCGCATCGGGCATTGCTTTTCGATTGGCCGGGGTGTCGATGGTGCCCGGTACAATTACTGAGGTAACAACATTTTTAGATTGCCCTTCGGCATTCAGCATTTCGGCCAGCCGGAATACCAACGATTTGGAAAGGGCATAGGCAACCGCGTGCCGGGCCTCGGACGGATACAACGCAGGACGTGCTCCGAATAAAATAATTCTTCCGCCCGATGGCTGCCGGAGCATTTTATCAAAAACGGCACGCGCCATAAAATAGGCTGTGTGGAAATTCAACGCCATCATGGCTTGTAGATCTTCCCCCGAAGTGTCGGCCAGTTTGCCGACCTGAAATCCGCCAGCCAGTAAAAGCGCAGCCTCCAGCGGTTGATCCTTTAAGCCCAAAACCCAGGCGGTAACAGCCGCTTCATCGGTAAGATTGATTTCGTGTGTGGAAAGCGAATCGTGTGTAAGGTTTAATTTTTTTCCAGGCGATACGGTAGCCAGCACCTGGTACCCTTGATTCAGAAATTCAGGTACAACGATTTCTCCAAGGTTTCCACCTGCTCCGGTGATCAGTACGCGCTTATCTGCCATAATGCTTGATTTAGTACAGTATTGAAAGTACTAACATTTTGGCTTAATTCGCAGCTTCATGCGAACGCTTTCGGATTTATTTGGTGATCTCCGGTGGAGAGGTAACATTTACCTGGCCCTTATACAGCGGCTGCTGATTGTCCTGCTGTTATTTTCCGTTTGCCGGATGGGTTTTTATCTGTTTAATCATAATTTTTTTGAGGAAGTAACAATATCCAGCCTGATGCGCATGATGATCGGGGGTCTGCGGTTTGACCTTACTGCCGTGCTGTATATTAATTCACTGTTTATTCTGTTGCATATCGTTCCGCTGAACATCCGGTTCCACTCCGTTTATCAGCAGGTTTTAAAGTATCTGTTCTTTGGGTTGAACGGAATAGCACTTGCCCTGAATGTTTCCGATGTGGTGTACTACCGGTTCACCTTACGCAGAACCACAGCCGATATTTTTCAACAATTTGAGAATGAAACTAACCTTGGATTTTTGTTCATACGGTTTCTGATCGATTACTGGTATGCGGTTATCTTTTGGTTGGTATTGCTTGCGGCTATGGTGTGGCTTTATAAGCGGGTGCAGGTGGCTCCCCGGATGACCAAAAATCATTGGGTTTATTATGCGGGAGGAATATTGGTGCTACCGGTTATACTGTATTTGTTTGTGGGTGGCGTTCGGGGTGGATTTGCCCACAGCACCCGGCCGATTACCTTAAGCAATGCGGGCGAGTATGTCCGTCATCCGAAGGAAGTGAGCATTGTGCTCAACACTCCGTTTGCCATATTTCGAACGTTGGGGAAAACAAAAATTCAAAAGAGCCACTACTTTGAGGATGAAGAAGAATTAAAGTCACTGTTCGATCCGGTTCACCGGCCGGCAGATTCCATTCCCATGCGAAATGAAAACGTGGTGGTGATCATTCTGGAAAGTTTTTCAAAAGAATTTATCGGGGCTTTAAATCGCGATAAGCAGGAATACAGCGGGTATACCCCCTTTCTTGATTCGTTACTTCAGCACAGCTTAACCTTTGAACATTCCTTTGCCAACGGACGAAAATCCATTGACGGGTTGCCGTCAATACTTGCTTCGGTTCCTTCCCTGGGCGTACCGTATGTGCTCACACCTTTTTCGAATAACACCATTAACAGTCTGGGTTCGCTGTTGCGCGATAAGGGGTATCACACTTCGTTTTTTCATGGCGCACCAAACGGTTCAATGGGCTTCAATGCGTTTACCAACCTGGCTGGTTTTGAATATTATTTTGGAAAAAATGAGTATGAAGCTGAGGTGGCCACTACGGCCGATCATTTCGATGGCATCTGGGGAATTTGGGACGACCGGTTTTTTGATTTTTATGCGGATAAGCTGAACCAGTTTCCACAACCGTTCATGAGTTCGGTATTTTCGGTGAGTTCACACCATCCTTTTAAAGTGCCGGCCCGGTTTGAAGGCCGGTTTGCCGGTGGCGACCAACCAATATTAAAATGCATTGAGTACACGGATTATGCGTTGAAGGAGTTTTTTAAGAAGGTTTCGGATATGCCGTGGTATGAAAATACCTTGTTTGTGATCACTGCCGATCACTGTTCATCCAATGTGTTGTTTGAAGAATCCCGCACGAGTTGGGGGTTGTTCTCGGTGCCCGTGATATTCTTTAAACCCGACAACAGTCTGGCGCAACGTAAGGCTGAACTGGCCCAGCAAATTGATATTATGCCTTCGGTATTGGGCTATCTTCAATATGATCAGCCGTATGTGGCTTTTGGCCGTGATGTTTTTCACGAAGCAACAAAACCCTTTGCCTTCAACTACCGTGATGCGTATCAATACTTTCAGGATGAGTACCTGCTGATTTTTGACGGACAACAAACGCTTAACTTGTTTGATTACCGTAACGACCGGTTGCTGCAACACGATTTGAAGAATGAAAAACCCGAAGTGGTTGCTGAACTGGAACGCAAACTTATGGCCATCCTTCAGCAATACAACAACCGCATGATCGATAACCGGTTGCTGCCGGATTAAAAGATGAGGATTCCCAGTTGAATCAAAATCATGTTCGTTCGGGTATACCCGGTTTCATATTCCACCCGTGAATTGTCGATCACCTGAACCGAACCGCGTTTTACGTAACTGCTCTTGTCACCCCACAGGTACACCACCCGGAGGGTAAAAGTACCGAAGTCGCCTCCTTCACTTTTGTCTTTTCGGGTATAAAAACCTACCCCAAGGCCATACCCAAGTCCGCTGTCGTTGGTGGAATTAAGTACTTCTTCTTCTTCATCCCACACTACGGTGTCGAAAAAATTCTTATCAATTTTTGTCCGGGTATTAACCACTTTCAAGCCTAACAAGCCGTCAACGAAAGGAGTGAATCCTTCCACTTTGTCGGTCAGGAACACACGTGACAGACCACTGATGGAGTAATAATTAAATGAAGTTTTGTAAGGCGGGTTGTTTCCAACTTGTTCTTGTTTATCCCGGCCAAAGGTTACAAAGTTAAAATCACCACCAAAGAAAACAGGCGAATAGCCTTTACTGCCTTTCGGGTTGAACAACACAGTGGTACCGAAACCAATGCCCAATCCTCCGGCAGGATTATAAACAGCTTTCTTTAATTCTTCGGAAGGAATGGTAAAGCTACCGGTTAGGCCCACCTGGATTTTTTCCTGTGCGTGTGCATACCCGCTTGAGTTCAGGCAGGCCAAGACAAGGAAAAGGATTTTTTTATTCATGGTTACGGATTTAGGCCAGGTTGTGATACACCTGCTGTACATCGTCATCGCTTTCCAGCGCTTCCACGCATTTCAACACTTCGTCTTGTTGTTCTTCACTCAACTCTTTTGTGGTGGTGGGGATGTATTGCAGCTCAGAGCTTTTCGGCTCCAGATTTTTCGACTCCAGGAATTTTTGAAGGTGACCGAACTCAGTAAACTTTGTGTAAACGATAATTTCTTCTTCGCTCCGTTCAATGTCATCGGCACCGGCATCGATCAATTCCAATTCCAGCTCATCCAGGTTAAGTTTATCCGGGTCGAATTTGAAAACACCTTTTCGTTCAAACATAAATGAAACCGAGCCCGAGTTGCCCATGCTTCCGCCATTTTTCGAAAAATGCAGGCGCACATTGGCTACCGTGCGGGTGGGGTTGTCAGTAGCACATTCCACCAGAATAGGCACACCATGCGGACCGTAGCCTTCATAGGTTACCTCCTGGAAATCTTTTTCTTCCTTTGATGATGCCCGCTTAATGGCGGCTTCTACCCGGTCTTTGGGCATGTTAACACCCTTCGCGTTTTGGATGGCCATCCGCAGTTTCGGATTGTTCTCCGGCAAGGGGCCGCCTTGTTTAACGGCAATGGCTATATCTTTTCCAATGCGTGTAAAGGCTTTGGCCATGCGGTCGAACCGCGCGAACATCTTATGCTTTCGTTTTTCAAAAATGCGACCCATTTGAAGACCTGTCTAAAAATTTACCTCGGCAAAAATAACAGAGAAATGACAAGCATCAACAGGAGGGTTAATCTTTTACCAGCCGCATTAGGGTTTCTGGTCGGTTGATCTTTCCGGTCGGGGTAAAGGCAAATTGAGGAATGTACAAAACTTGTTTAGGGATTTCGTAAACCGAAAGCAGCCCTGTAAGCTCGTGCCTGATGAGGTGTTCATTCTCCGTTGGAAGGCTTGATCCTTCCAGGATAACCACCACCTGTTGACCAAGGGTATCGTGCGGCAGGCCGGCTACAAAGAAATTCCGGTTGAGGTTGAGTTGGGTAAAAACCTGTTCAAGCATGCGCTCAATTTTTTCAGGCGATACTTTTATGCCGCCACTGTTGATGACAGTATCCATCCTGCCTCGCCATGTAAATGCTGTCGCGGCATGAATTTCCACCAGGTCGTTGGTGATAACCGTGGTGTTGAGAATGTCATCGTTGATGACCAAACATCCCCGCTCATCCTCACCTATCGTTACGCCCGGCAGGGTAGTAAAATACTCCGATTGGTCTGGTGTTGTAAGCAATTGCAGTGCAATGTGGGTGATGGTTTCCGTCATGCCGTACGTGGCGAAGACTTTCGTGGTAACTTGATTTAATTGGTTTTTGATTTTTTGATTAACCACGGCACCCCCCACGATTATGGCTTTTATTTGGTTTAGTCGCTTAACCGATTCATTGGATGACAGCAAATTTTGCAGTTGAAGCGGCACTACGGCCATGAAATCAATACGCTGATCATCGGCCAGGTTTTCAAAAGGGTTTGATGCGGGTTCAATAGCAATGATCTTCATATTGCCTTCGAAAGCCCTCACGAGCATCATCTTGCCGGCAATAAATTGTGTGGGCAGGCAAACCAATACCGTGTGGTCCGGTTTCAGGTTAAGGGCAGTCAGGGTACGTCTTGCACTTAACTGCAGTTGTTCACGTGTGAACGTAATAGACTTAGGCACACCCGTTGAACCACTGGTTTGTGTGGTGAAATAATTTTCCTCGGAAAGCCAGTCGCGGATAAATTTGAAAGTAGTGGATTCGAAATCGGAAAGCGAATGCGCACTTCCGTTGAGGATTTGTGTTACCAGAATTTCCCGATGGTTGACTGTAATGGAATGAAACGCGTAAGGCATAGTGAAAGTTAATTACACGATCTCCAAAACAATTTCAGAAAGCTCATGGAAACTTCGGAAACTTATCCCAATCCGGTTCACGCTTTTCCAGAAACGCATTTTTACCTTCTTTCGCTTCATCGCTCAGGTAATAGAGCAGCGTAGCATTTCCGGCCAATTCCTGAATGCCAGCCTGACCATCCAACTCAGCATTAAAGGATGCCTTGAGCATGCGCAACGCCAACGGACTTTTCTGAATGATTTTCCGGCACCACTCTACATAGGTTTCTTCCAGCTTATCGAGTGGAACAACTTTGTTCACGAGGCCCATGTCGAGTGCTTCTTGCGCATTGTACTGATCGCATAAGTACCAGATTTCGCGCGCCTTTTTCTGGCCTACAATCCTGGCCAGGTAAGAGGCTCCAAATCCTCCATCAAAACTTCCGACTTTCGGCCCGGTTTGTCCGAAGCGTGCATTTTCGGCAGCGATGGATAGATCACACACTACATGCAACACATGACCGCCACCAATGGCCCATCCGGCAACAGCCGCGATTACCGGCTTGGGGATGGAGCGGATCAGTTTCTGTAAGTCCAATACGTTTAACCGGGGCGTGGCGTCCTGGCCCACATAGCCGCCATGCCCGCGAACACTCTGGTCGCCACCGCTGCAGAAGGCTTTACCGCCTTCTCCTGTAAATACGACAACCCGGATGTCGGCATCTTCGCGGCAGATGTACATGGCGTCAATCATTTCCTGCACCGTTAACGGTGTAAAAGCGTTGTGCACGTGTGGCCGGTTAATGCTGATGCGGGCGATGCCTTCAAACTTGTGAAATAAAATTTCCTTGTATTCTTTTATGGGTTGCCAGGGATACTTAAAGTTCATAGCTTTTCTTTATTTTCTGTTTCAGGTTGTCCAAGATGATTTTATTTTGCTCTATGCCGGATTCAAATTCCAGGATTTTTGTATTGCCTTTAAAGGTGAAAAAATCCTTGATCATATTTTTTGTTTGCCGGGTGCCGATGTTCAAGTATTCGAATTTAAACTCTTCACACAGTTTTTTAGCCGTAAGTTTTTGATCGGTAACAAAATACTCCCTTGATTCAGGCAGGGATGAAGGTCCGTCAATCAGGTTGAAGATAATGCCGCCATGATTGTTTAACACCGCTACCCGTAACTTGGGAACGGAGTAATTATTCCAAAACGCATTGCGATCGTAAAAAAATGCCATATCCCCGGTGATGAGTACATTAGGCACCTCATCCACTAAACTATGGCCAACAGCAGTGCTGGTACAACCATCGATGCCGCTGGTTCCGCGGTTGGCGTAAACCCTTATTTGTTTCTGATCGGCCGAAAGGCCGATAAAATTTGCATACCGTACGCTCATGGAGTTGGCCAGGTGAAGGTTGCACCGCTGCGGGAGTTGTTCCAGCAACTGTTTAACCAATTGTAGTTCGCCTGAATCGGGTTGCGGAAAGAATTTCTGCAATACGTGTGCAGTCTTTTTTTCTTCACTTGCCCATGCGGTTTGGTAGTGGCGTTGTTCCCGGGTTGTAGATTTATTTGTTGTGTTCAATCCCTTAAGAAAAGAAAAAAACAATGCCGGTGTGGTGTGAATAATCCGGGTGAGGTGCTGAAACGTGTCGGCAGGTGTTCCTGCAGGTTGAATATGCCAATGGGCTTGGGGCGAATACGTCCGTAAAAAGAGTTTAAGGTTTTTGGAAATCACCTGACCGCCAAACGTGATAAGTAAATCGGGTTGAAGCGATTGCTTGATATCTTCAGTTGCCTGGCCCAGAAAAAGATCGGCATGTTTAATCAGGTTGCCGATGGGATGCAAATTGGACACCACATCACCGGCAACCGGTAAATTATGTTTTTGTGAAGCTTTCCGGATGACAGTAATCAGGTGACTATCGTACGCGTGCTGTCCTGCAACTACAAGGATTTTCCGGAATGCGAAAAAATCTTTTTGTAGTTGAGTTTTTGCCATTGCTGTCAATTCATTCCCGGAAGGATAGGATTCAATGACGCGTACATTTTTGCTGTACTTAAACGATTTTTCTGCCGGGTACAGGGGCTCGCGAAAAGGTGCGTTGATGTGTACGGGCCCTTTAGGATCGGCTTGTGCCAGGTTAACGGCTTCGTTAACCATGCGGTTAATGGCCCACCGGCTGTCGGAGTGCTCGTAATCCTGGGGCAGTTGAAAGAATTTTTTTATATGCTTACCAAAAATTTCACCTTGATAGATAGCTTGTCCGTCTTGCTGGTCGATCCATTCGGCCGGGCGATCGGCTGTAAAAACGATGAGTGGTGTGTTGGAAAAAAATGCTTCGGCCACTGCGGGTGCAAAGTTGTAGGCGGCCGTTCCGGAGGTGCAGAGCAGGACTACCGGTGTTTGGCTTTGCTGAGCCATACCGAGGCCGATGAACCCTGCGCTTCGTTCATCGCTGATGGTTTTGGTTTTTATTTTTTTGTGGCGTGTAAACGCGAGGGTTAGCGGTGCACAACGCGACCCCGGGGCGAGCACGGCATGGGTTAACCCTTTACGGGCGCAGAGTTCGGCAATGTCGTATATGGATTGAAACCGGTCCATGTTCAAAGCACAACCTGCAGCAGGGTATTCATTTTAATTTCGGTTTCTTCCCATTCCTGTTCGGGTATGGAATCGTTGGTAACCCCGGCACCGGCATAGCATAACGCTTTATCGCCCACGAGTTGCATGCAACGTAAGTTTACAAACAGGTAACTGTTATCCTGAAAATTTACCGGGCCAAGAAATCCGGAATAAAACGAACGATCATACCCTTCGCGTTGCAACAAAAATTCAGCTGCACGCTCCATGGGCATGCCACACACAGCTGAGGTGGGATGGAGCAACCGGAGCATCACCGAACCCAGCAAGGGAAAGTTAGTTGCTTTCATATCGACTGCGAAGTCGGTCTTCAGGTGCATCAGGTTTCCGGCCACAATAGTTTTTGGTCCGTGTTCTTCGAACTCGCGCAACCTGATTTTTTTAAAACAATTAATAATGTACCGGCCAACCAAAGCCTGTTCTTCAATTTCTTTTTGTGTCCAGGCAACGTTGCGCAGGTTTAATCCGGGGGAATACGCTTGCGTACCGGCCAAGGCCACAGTTTTAAATGTTGTTTTATCTTCAATACTCACCAATATTTCCGGTGTGGCACCAAGCCAGGCGCCATATTGGGGGGTATGGATGAAAGATACCAGGGCATTGGGATAAGCCGCGTTGAGTTTTTGAAAAGCTTCGAAGGGGTCAAAGTTTTCCGGTAAGTCAATGGCTTTAATGCGCGAAGGAACAACTTTTTCAAAATCGCCTTGTTGAATGTGGTGCAGGCAATCGGTTATCAGCGCTTTAAATTCCTGTTGGTCTTTTGAGGCCGGAAGCCGCGTTCCATTTTTCCGCGTTGTTGAAAAAGCCGCAAAGTTTTTATTTCGCACATTTTCATTAAACCAGGTTATGGAATGGGTGCATAACGGAGTGTCTTCTTCCTTGAGCTTGCCATCGGCAAAACGGAACATTAAGTCGGCTTTTAAAAAGGCGCCTTGTTTTTGGTTATCGAACGGGTGAAATAAAAATCCAGCGGGCAATTCTTCAAAGGAAGTTTTCAGGTCGAAGGCTTCGCAGGTATACGAAAGAATTACCTGTGTATACGGATCGTTTGGCAGTCGCCAGATGGCAAAACAATAACCGTTTGCGTTGGCCGCACCGAATAATTGTTTGAGAAACCCGGCTTCCGTTAAGCCGGTTGAGGAAAAGGTTAGGGTTCGGGTTTGTTCTTCCATGTTATCGTTTATCAATCACCGCCAGTGTAATCCGGCTGATGCACACCAGTTCGTTACTTTCGTTGGTTATCCGGATTTCCCAAACCTGAGTTTTTTTACCGATGTGTATGGGGGTGGTTCGTCCGGTCACTACACCTTCGCGTACACTCTTGATGTGGTTGGCATTAATGTCTAATCCAACACAATATTGCCGGGTAATATCCACACAACACGTTGCCGCAACACTACCCAGGGTTTCTGCGAGCGACACCGAAGCACCGCCATGCAACAGGCCCATGGGCTGGTGGGTTCGGTGATCAACCGGCATGGTGGCTTCAATGTAATCGTCACCGAGTGCAGTGAATACAATGCCGAGGTGTTGAACCATTGTATTCAACGAAAGGGTATTGAGAAATTCCAGCGTGGTGTTGGGATTAAAGACGGGCATTGCGGATGTAAATCGTTATCAGGTCAATTCTTTTTATATTTTTGCTGCCGATTAATGGTTTGTAAGAGTAAATTCCTCCTCCGGGCACAAAAACAGGGGCCAAATTAGCGCAAAATTGAACACGAAAAAAATATACATTGTACGGCACGGCCAAACCGATTTTAACCTGAAAGGCATTGTTCAGGGCAGCGGCATTGACAGCAGCCTGAATGATTTTGGGCGCGCGCAGATGAGGGCTTTCTACGAGGCATACAGAGATATTCCATTCGATAAGGTTTACACTTCGGTTCTTCAAAGAACAATTGAATCGGTTGAAAGTTTTATTGCCAATGGAATTCCGCACGAACGGCTTGTAGGGCTGAACGAAATTTCGTGGGGCCGCAAGGAAGGCCAACCGATTACACCTGATGAGGACGCCTATTACCATTATGTGTTGAAGCAGTGGCAGAATGGGCAAACCGATTTACCGATTGAAGGTGGCGAAAGTCCGGATACGGTGGTAAAGCGAATGAAACCGGCTGTGGAACACATTCTGAAGCAAGATGAGCAAACCGTACTGATCTGCATGCACGGCCGTGCGATCCGGATTCTGTTGTGTATTTTGCTGAACTACTCCTTGCGGAGCATGGACATGTTTGAGCATGAAAATGCCTGCCTGTATCTGTTGAATTTTTCCGGCTCCATGTTTTCCGTTGAACGGTATAATGACACTACACACCTGTTGCAACTCAAAAAAAATCCAGTTAACCTGCAATAGTGTTACGTTAGGTTTATGCTGGTGTGCCATGTCTGAATTAGTTGACAGTTGACAAAAAGCAATTGACAAGTATAAGCTTTACATAACACTAATTGACTTGCTTCAACCGGCTTAAGGCCGATTTGGCTTTGCTGTCGATGCTGTTTTTATACGCATGATTTTTATACGATAACGCTTTGCTGTAGTACTTGCGAGCCTCATCGGGATTATTTTCAGATTCAAAAATATAGCCCAGTTGCAAACAGGCATTAGGGGCGAAGTACCAGTTGTTTTGACCGGACGACTCAATGGTTTGCTGGTAAAAAATTTTGGCTTGCTCCAGATCGCCCGTCTTGTGGTACAATCGAGCACTTCGGTAGTTAAATTCAGTGTGCTCTTTGGCTGAGATTAATTCATCCGGCCGGATCGAATGAAGTGTGCGGAAGGCATCATTGTAATACCCCCCATCGGTACTGTAACGGATTTTCGCCAACTTGGTGTTGGGAAATACATTTTCTTCCAATGCCCGCGCAGCATATTTATCCGCTTCACCCGATTGCTTGCCCGTTGTCTTGGCCAGTTCAAAATATTTTATGGCCGGGTCGCTGCGATGACTCAACCAATATCCTATTGCAATTTTATAGTGCGCGTCCTTTACAAAGTTCTCACCCTGGTAATGTTTGGTAAAGGATTGATAGGCCCGGATGGAAGCCGAATAATTTCCTTGGTGAAGGTACACTTCGCCCAACAGGTAATCGGCATAGTGAAGCGGAAGCCCATGATCGGGCAGGGTCTTTAATTTTACAAGCATGTTCAGTGCCACTTCACTCATTGAATTTTTTATAGCCAATGATGCACCCAGAAACAGGATCAGCCGGTTGTCGGGGTACCGGTAGTGAAGGTCTTCTATGCCGGCAATGGCCGAATCGGTTTGCTGCAAAATGAAACCATCGATCAGGTAGAGCAGGAGGGAGGATTCGAGGGCGAGGGCTTCACTTTCTTTTTTTACATGCTCCAGTTCTGTTAAACCGGTTTCAACGGAACCTCTCATGCCCAGCAACCCTAAGATCCATTGGTATTTTTCAGGAACCGAGCCGAGCATGACGTGTAACATGCCCGAGGTTCGTTGGATGGGCAGAAAGGCCGGAAAATTTTTTCTGCACTCCTGCGTCATCAGGTGGGCCGACCGGATATTACGCGCGGCATAAAAGTCGTGTCCGAATTTCAGGTAAACAAAAGCCCATTGAAGCCGGATTTCAGCCTGGGTAAATAAATTCTGTGGAGATATGGGTAAATCTTTTTTGAGTGCTTCTATTCTTCTTTCGTAATTCCGTTCATAGTCTGCGAACATCGCCCGATCTTCGGTAATGAGTAGTTCCAGTGCATCGGCAAGCGATGCAAGGTAAAAGGCTTCGGGTGTTGTTGTACTGTTGATGAGGTTACGGCAAGCCTCCAGGTTCAGGTTGAGGCAATGGGTATGAGCCTTGCGCAGGTTCTCAGAAAGTTGCCACGCAGGGCTTACCTGGGCGTGGGAAAAGCCTACAACCCAAAAAAAAAGGCAGGTTAACAAGCCTGCCTTTTTCAATGATATGATCGGGGTGTTATCCAACAGTTCTTCTTCTACGTACAGGTGTTGCCGGAGCGCCAGCTTTTTTAGGCTTATCGCTTTCATCCAACGACTCCATGTCAACATCAGCTAAGATACGACCAGAATGTTCATCGATTACAATTTTTTTCTTTTCGCGAATCTCGGCAATTTTTTGAGGCGGAATAACAATGTTACAACCTTCGGCTGCGCCCCGCACCACGCGTACCACGGCCAGTCCGTTGGTGAGGCTGCCGCGCAGGCGTTCGTAATATTTCAAGATGGTTTTGTCTTCAATTTTCTTGATGGCTTTTTCACGTTCGGCCAGCAGTCGCTTTTCCTCTTCTTCGCTTTCGGCCAGAATGCCGTCCAATTCTTTCTTCTTGATGTTGAGGTGTTCGCTGCGCTCGTTAATCAGGCTTTGGGTCTTTTCAATTTCGTCTTTCTTTGCCTGAATCAGGTCCTTACCCTCTTTGATTTTCTTTTCGCAAATCTGAATTTCCAGTTCCTGGAGTTCAACCTCCTTGGTGATCGCATCAAATTCGCGGTTGTTGCGTACGTTTTTTTGTTGTTCGTTATACTTTTTGATGAGTTTCTCCGCTTCCTTGATGGCCTCTTTGCTGGCCTTGATGCTATCTTCTATTTCCTTAAGCTCGGCTTCGTGGCGCTGGTGGCGGGTGGTGTACCCGATCATTTCGTCTTCCAGGTCCTGCACTTCGTCCGGCAGGTCGCCTCTTAGTTTTTTCAGTTCGTCTAACTGGGTGTCGATGGATTGAAGTTTTACAAGGAATTCGAGTTTTTGTGCTACGGTTTGAGTTTCCATTTAGTCTTTGAAATAACGTACTGGATTTGTGATAGTTCCGGAAAAATTGAGTGCAAAAGTAGGAAATTTTTCTTTTAAAATATCACCCAACAAATCTTTCGTAAAAACCTCACTCTCATAATGCCCGATATCTGCCAGCAGAATGCGGTTATCGGCATCAAAAAACTCATGGTATTTTATATCGGCAGTTATAAAGGCCTGAGCACCAGCACCTAAGGCATACGGCAATAAAAATATTCCCGTCCCGCCACAAAGGGCCACCTTTTTAATGGGTTTAGCGGGTAAGACCGTGTGGCGGATCAGCGGCAGGGCCATGGCTTGTTTAAGATGGTTTAAGAAGGCATCAGGCTTCATCGCTTCCGGAAGTTCACCCACCATGCCCGATCCAACGTCCTGGCTTTCGTTCATAAGGGAAGTAAGGTAGTAGGCCACTTCTTCATAAGGATGGGCAGCTTTTAGTGCCTGTAAGATGGATGTTTCCAGGTTGGCAGGGAAGATAACTTCGGCCCGTACCTCACGCACGGATTCCTGCTTATTGGCCTGGCCGATAAGCGGATTGGCGTCCCCGGTTGGCATAAAGGTTCCGGTTCCTTCCACCCGGAAACTGCAATTCTTATAATCGCCAATATTCCCGGCACCGGCACGATGAAGGGCCGCTAAAACCTTTTCAGTGTGTTCGGTTGGGATGAAGGTGACAAGCTTCGTCAGGGCGTTGTTTTTCGGAGCCAATACACGCAGGTTTTGCAGACCAATTTTTTCAGCGATTTTCCGGTTCACTCCGGTATGCACATTATCCAGGTTGGTATGAATAGCATAAAGGGCAATGTTGTTTTGAATGGCCTTAATGACGGTACGCTCAACATAATTGCTGCCGGTAAGTTTTTTCAAGCCTTTGAAGATAATGGGATGATGAGCAATGATGAAGTTAGCTTGTAAAGCGATGGCTTCGTCAACCACTTTTTCGGTGCAATCGAGCGTGATCAGCGCCCGGGTAATTTCCTGATCCGGATAACCGGTAAGTAATCCTGAATTATCGTATGATTCCTGGTAGGTACGGGGCGCGATGGATTCGAGGTAAGCCGTGATGTCAGAAACTTTCATGTATCGGATAGTAAATCGTACTTTTAGGCGTTCTATCAACAAAGCTACAATAATATTGATGTCGGTACTGCGGCTTTTCCTGCTTCCCTTCGCCTTCCTGTACGATGGCATTACCCGGTTGCGAAATTATATGTACGATACCGGCTGGAAACCCTCCGTTAAATTTGAGGTTCCGGTAATCAGCGTGGGGAACTTGGCGATTGGTGGAACGGGTAAAACGCCCATGGTTGAACACCTTATCCGGTTGTTGATGCCGATGCACGAGATGGCAACCTTAAGCCGGGGATACGGACGAAAGACCAAAGGTTTTTTAGTAGCTGATGCTTCTTCCAATGCCGAAACCTTAGGCGATGAATCGTATCAAATCTTCCGAAAATATGGCCACCGGATAAAAGTTTCGGTTTGTGAAGACCGGGCTTTTGCCATTCCGCATTTGCTCGATCAGCACCCGGAAGTGGAAATGGTTTTATTGGACGATGCCTTTCAACACCGCAGGGTGGTGCCGGGGTTTTCGATTTTAATGACGGAATATCATCAGCCGTTTTATGATGATTATGTGCTACCGTTCGGGCGGTTACGCGAAAGCGCACGCGGAGCAGCCCGTGCCGATGTGATTGTGGTAACCAAGTGTCCGCCACACCTGGATGACGAGATGATCATCAACATAACTTCGCACGTCAGCCGCTATACTGATAAACCCGTGTTCTTTGCTTCCATCCGCTACAGTGATCCACTACCCGCAACACCTGTTGCCGTACCGTTTGAAAGAAAGGTTGTGCTGGTTTCCGGAATTGCCAACCCTCTTCCGTTGGAGGAACACCTGAAGAAAAATTATACGTTGGTAAAACACTTCAAATTCAGCGACCATCATCCGTATACACCTTACGACCTGCAAGCGATAGAGAAGTTTGTCCAACAGCAGTCCGATCCGGTAAGTATCCTGACTACGGAGAAAGACATGGCGCGGTTCGGGGCTCCGCGGTTAAAGACCATAACCGATCGGCTGCCGCTTTTTTATATGCCTATGGAGATGGAATTCTTCCAAAGTGGTAAGGATTTTGATAGTCTTGTGCTGGAATTTTTGAAGCGTGAATAACCCCATACCTAATCTTTCATCCTTACGTTTATCTTTGCGCGTGTCCATCTTACGAATACTTTTTATTCTGTTCGCCAGCGTTAGCCTTGTTCGGGTTGCTCTTGCGCAGGAGCCTGTATTAGAACCGCGCACCCGCTCGCAGATTATTGACGACTCCACCAAACAGGTGTATGGCCCGACTACCTCATTAACCTTTCTGGAAGATGACATCTTTTTTAACACTTGGCGTTCGTCACCTATCGACACGGTGATTAAAAATTTCCATTGGTTTGCGTATGTGCAGCGAAATAATAATCGTTATCAGGATTTGGGTAATACAGGCACCGCTGTTCGGCCAATCTTTGATCCCGTACCCGATCGAATTGGAGTTACCTCCGGATTTAACGCTTACGATCTGTACTGGAACAACAACACGGTGAAATACTACAATACTAAATCACCTTACTCCAACATGAACCTGGTATTGGGTGGCAAGGGAAGAAGCATGACCAACATTACATATAGCCGAAACATCAATCCGCGATGGAATTTCGGGTTTCACTATATCGGGATGTTCATGGATAAGCAGGTGCAGCGCCAGGGCAAAGGCGACCGCAATGTAAAATCCAATTATTACAGTTTGTTTACGAGTTACCACAATAAAGACAGTTCCTATACTGCCCTGATCAGTTTTCGCAGAATGTACCACCGCGTTTCGGAGTATGGTGGCGTAAAGGTGGAAGATGGTTTTACACTGGATGAATTTTTCCGGGATAACGCACAGCCCTGGCTCTCGTTTGCCGAAAGTAACGACCTGCGCAGAAACTATCACCTCTACCACCAGTACAAAGTTGGTACTGCCCTGCAAGTGTATCACCAGTTCGACAGCGATCGCCAGCAAAACCGGTTTACAGATAATTTTGACGGTGAACCGTATAGCGAATTCTTTGATGCGGTTATTATCGACAGCGCATTTACCCGCGACCAGGTCAGGTTTAAAACCATCCGCAACGAGGGCGGAATCAAAGGAAACCTGTTAAAGCTTTTTTATAACGGGTACGTGGCCACCCGAAACTTTTCGATCGATTACCGGTATTTCAATGAAGAGTTCCTTGACCTTAAAACAAAGGGAAGTGAATTTTACGTAGGCGGCCGGATGGCCCTCCAACTTGATTCACTGGTGGAGGTGCGCGGTCATTTGGAAACCATGCTCGACAACCGGTACAAAATTGAAGGCTCCATTACAACAAAATGGTTTACCGCTTCATTGAAACGTTCGGTGTCAACTCCATCATTTTTGAGTCAGGCCTACCGCGGAAGTCATGACATGTGGTTGAATGATTTTTACCCGGTAGAAGCCAGCGAATTAAGCGGCAACCTGATTTATCGTTCCCCATGGTTACGCCTTTACCCGGGTATTCGGTTGGCTACCTTCCGCAATTTTATTTTCTTTAAAGAAGGCGATTACGCAATTGACCAGACCGTGCTGCCCAGTCAGTCTTCCGGCTATCAAACCTTAATGTCGCCACAACTTTCCCTGGCCATTGTGCCTTTCAGGAACACCACGTTAACCACACACGGTATTTATACCCGGATGCTGGAGAATGCCGACAACGCCATGCAGGTGCCTGAGTTGTTTGTGAATGCGCAACTGGCGTATCAGAATATTTGGTTTGGCGGAAATTTTGATTTCCAGGTGGGGGTAGACCTGCATTGGAAGTCGGAGTATTTTGCCTACGGCTACGATCCGGTCATCCAGCAGTTTTATACACAACAAAACCATAAGGCCCCGGATTTTCCGTTGTTGGATGTTTTTATCAGCGCAAAAATTATTCGCGGGCGGATTTTCTTTAAGTACAATAACGTGTTGAAAGCATTTTATAAATCCGGAAATGTGCCCACGCCTTTTTATCCGGGTGTGGTCAATGTGCTCGATTTTGGTTTTGATTGGTCGTTTTTTGATTAACATGAAAGATAAGTTTACCCTGGGGCTTGAACTTCCTACCGATCCACGGTGGGTGGATGTAGTCAACAAGAATATAGAGGATATTCTGGTTGATCACGCCTATTGCGAACAGAAGGCTGCGTCTTCCTGCATCTCCCTGATTGTTCAATATCCCGAAAAAGAAAAACTGGTAGCTATGCTTACTCCGGTAGTTGCGGAAGAGTGGGGGCATTTTGAGCGGGTAATAGAGGAGTTGAAAAAGCGGGGCTACAAACTGGGTAAACAGCGCAAAGACGAATACGTGGAGGCGTTGAACAAGCTGATAAAAAAAGGCGGCAGCCGTGAGCAGCAACTGGTGGAGAAGCTATTAATGAACGCCCTGATTGAAGCACGCAGTGCCGAACGATTTAAAATACTCTGGAAAAATATTCCCGATCAGCAACTCGCTGTTTTCTATTATGAGCTGATGGTTTCGGAAGCTGGTCATTACAAAAACTTTTTGCAACTGGCCCGCGAGTACATGCCTACGGAGTATGTGGATAAACGCTGGCGGCAATTACTGGCCGAGGAAGCAGAGATTATGAAGAAGATGGAGGTTAAGGGAAATAGAATGCATTGATAATCTGAATGGATTATCAATGCATCCTTACGGATCAATTACTCGACAATGACCAGTCTTCCGGTTTTATTCCCGTCAGGTGTTTTAAGGTGAATTACATAATTGCCGGTTTTAAATTCGGTTACATTTAGCTTTACCGTGTGCTCTCCGGCATGAAGTGTTCCAAGATTTTGCTGCATTACTTTACGCCCTGCAGCATCGGTAGATTCAAGTACTACAACGCCTTGCCTGGCTAAGGTGAATTTCAACTGCGCATAATCAGTGGCGGGATTTGGAAATACGGTTAAACCGTTACGTTCATTTCGTCTGGATTCTATTCCTGTTGGCGCTTGCTGAACGAGTATATAGTTCATGGCACATCCCCATGATGAAACTGTTGAATTCGTATTTAACCTATAGCGAATAAGCAATGTATCTCCGGCTTGAAAGGTATCCAACATGTCAAGGGCATGAGCCATTAACATGGACTTGGCGCCTGGGGCGCCCGTATGAAAAGCATTTAGCCAGGATGCATTGGCGCGGGCATCGTACCCTTGTGCAAAGGGTATCCAGTCTAACCCATTTTTGGTGGCTTCCACCACAACAAAATCTTTAAAGTCGGCAGTGCCAAAAGCAGCTCCGTCTATCCCCGGTTCAACGATGGCAATATCTTCGTACTGAATAAAAGCCTCACTTTGCGCTACCCGAATGGGATGACGGATGAGCAGGAAATAATTTTGATTGGGGCTGTACGGATGATTGGTTTGTGGGATACTCCGCTCCGTTGCCGAAGCATCTGGAAGTCTTTGGGGATTAAACCCGCTAACAATAAGGTCGGTGTACGAACTGAAATAAGTTCCGTAGGAGTCCACAACGGTCAGAATGTTGAGTAGGGGTATTGCATAGTTTTTTGAATGATAGGGTGACGCACCTTTGTAAGAAATCATCTTTATGTTTTTGTTTCCCGGATTGAGGTTTCCGATTTCTACCATCAACACAGAGGGCTCAATATTTTCAAAAGTACCCAGTAAGGTATTGCCATCATAGAATTCAATCCGGTCAAAAGCTTCAACAGATTTTATTTTCAGAACAAGCTTCTTTTTGGGCGATGTGCCATGCGCAAGGATTTCAGGTGGAGTTCCGGTAAGCTGTGAGGCATTGATAGTTGCTGTCCAGATGCCGCGTCCGTGCGTGGCAATAACAACCTGATCGTCCTGACCTTTCATATCCCAGACAGACACACTTGGAAAATCTTCAATCAACACCCAGCTTAGTCCATTGTCCTGCGATTCTACTATCCCGATTTCAGTTCCAGCCCATATAATGTTGGGGTTATCAGGTCGTACATACAAACAGTATACGGCCACGTCTGGGAACCCGTTAACGCTTACATCGCCATTTCCAAAGCCGGAAATATCTTCCCAGGTTTGCCCCAGATCTGTGGTGCGTAATATTTTAGGATTACCTGCCTGTGAGAATAAGACGTAAGCCGTATTTGATTCGTGAGGATGCGAAGCCAGTTTTGTAATACCCCCAGAAATGAGTGGTGAAGTATGGGTTGGGGTAAAGGAAAGGCCTGCATTTGTTGAAACATGGATACTTCTCTGCTCAGTCATACCGCTACCTGCCCACACGATGTTTGCGTTGGCTCTGGACACCTCAATGTCCATTAACGAAGTTGCCGCACCCCATTTCTCTGTAATAGGAATTAGATTCCAGGATTCTCCAAAATTAGTTGAGTAGAAAACTCCATCTGATGATAAGGTGTAAATTCTATCGGGGTTATCGCGTGAGTTAGCCAACTTTGAAATGAAAGGATGGTTACCGGATAGCCCACTGGTAGCGTTTGTCCAGGATGTTCCTCCATTGGTAGACCTTCTGAAATTATTTCCTTGTGAACCCCCGATTATCTTTTTGTCATCCAGGTTGTTCCAAAGTACTTCAAATCCATCCCCGCCAATGTTAAAGAAATAATTTGTGGAACTTGTAGCAGATTGATTGGCTGGAGATTTCCACGTGCCATTATCCTGCATGCCGCCAATGTATTCATCGAAGCCGGGCCGTTTGTCTGCACCGTAGAACTGGCTTGTATTATAGGTAAGGCCTTTCATGAGCCAGTCCCCATTATTGATACCCGGTGTTGCAGCCGTATTCGAAACGAAAACTCCTCCATCATTCGCATTCAAAATTTTATAGGTACTTTCAGACATGGGTATCGGGATGCATATCTACCCCATAGTTAAGAAACCGGTTTTTGCTATCGAATTGGCCGTATGCATCGGAGACGG
The DNA here is from genome assembly GCA_964583905.1 of uncultured Roseivirgaceae bacterium. Taxonomy (GTDB): domain Bacteria; phylum Bacteroidota; class Bacteroidia; order Cytophagales; family Cyclobacteriaceae; genus UBA2336. The sequence goes on along the minus strand of CAZOYJ010000024.1, from coordinate 1,973 downwards.
TAATGGTAGCAGCGTTTCTCTTAGGAATCGAAATGAATTGTAAAACCAGTTTTGATTCTGTGATGTCGGATGGCCACGATTTACCCGCGGTTAAAACAGGCCAGAAAAAATACATTTCCTGATGTTTTTGTCCACCCGCAACACTTATGGAAGGATTTGGATTATGGGGATCGTAGGTTACATTATTCACGAATACATACTCTCGACTTTGTGTTAGAGGATCTCCTTCTGTGTTTTGAATTCGCAAATTAAAAGTTCCATTTCTATCCTGATCACGAAATGAAACCATAAGCTGCCTGTTGTTGGTGATATCCCAAACTTCGAAGGGCACATCAACGTAATCTGTGTATGAATAATTCTCATCCGGAACACCAGAAGTCGCTCCTTGGGGAACTAAAAATCGATGTGCCTTTTGTGATTTTCCTGCCCCAAATCGTATTTCAACACTCGCATTGGCTGCTACCCCTACTGCTAATCTTCCGCCAAAAAAACCTGCGCCAAAATTGACCAATGACAGAAATGAGGTATTGCTTTCTTCTACAGAATAAGTTGTTGCAGAGGTTGTGCCGGATTGTAAAGTTGCCCTGAAAATGTTGACGCCTCCAAAATAAACAATGTCCTGGTTAAACGGATCGCAGGCAATGGTGTTATCGTACCATCCTTGTCCTCCCAGAAAATCGGCCGGCAACCCATTGAATGTAACATTAACAAGCGACCATGACTCACCGCCATTGTCGCTCATATAGAGATCAGAAGCAGACCCTGATGCATTTCCTTGCGCTGAAGCAAATAGCCTATTTGTGTTAACTGGTGAAACATCTATTTCAATTCTTCCGGATGGATTCATGCCGGTATTCGACAGTTGCCAGGAAACTCCTCCATCTACGGATTTGATAACTCCAACAAATCGTTGGGTTGCATATTGAACTGTGAAATTTTCGGGTGTGGCTTTTAAATCCTGAATCCATGTCCGGTCGGATACTTTTGACCAACTGGTTCCTCCATTTGTTGTGCGGTAAATTCCTGAGTTTGTTGCAACAACAACAACATCAGCATTGGTTGGATCAACAATGGCGCGGTTAACATCGTCAAAGTTGTTGGTTGCCGGCAGGTAACTCCAGCTTTGTCCGCGGTCGGTTGATTTAAACAGGCCATTGCCAGTTATACCATCCAGGTTTCCAAATCCTTCTCCTGTTCCTAAATAAATTATATCCTGATTCGATTCGGCCATTGCCAGTACAGTGGTTGCCAGGTTAGGAAGATCTGGAGTGATTAACGTCCAGGTTGTTCCGCCATTGGTTGTTTTCCAAACCCCTCCACCAACGGAACCGGCAAACCAGGTATCTTTTGCCGGATCATCCGGATCCACAATTAATCCTCTTGTGCGCCCCGGAACATTGTTGGGTCCGCGTTCCTTCCACTCCACAACACCATTTGATTTTACTCTGCCCGATCTTTTCCGGGCTACTGCCGAAGCCTTGGCATTTGCGAATTCACGCACGCGAAAACCTGGCGCGTAACCATGAGTCTCTGCATCATCGGGGGTACGAATTTGCTTGTGGAATGCAAAAAATTCCTCAGGGCCATTGAATTTCTGTTCGACATATGTTCCGTTTGTTTGCGGAGCAGGATCAACCGGGTTTTGGTGCACAGCCCACAGTATTAAAAGACAATAAAATGCCGTCAGGAGCAGTAAAAATCTCAATCTCATCACTTATTGTTTAGGGGGTGCAATGCTAATGATCTGTTTGTAATGGGAAAGGTCCTCGTTAGCTTGTACGGTTCCCGGAACACTGAATACTTCCAACGTGGTATCGGAATGCCACTTGACATGCCCCGGTAAGAATGAGCTTTCGTAAATGATTTTATTTTTCTCCACATCGACTACTACAAATTTCAAGGCAACTCGAATAGTTATATCGGTTGGGTTTTGCGTATATAAAACAAAATTTCCAGATGAATTTAATTCCTGA
>CAZOYJ010000023.1:0-26095 GCA_964583905.1 uncultured Roseivirgaceae bacterium | reverse complement strand
TGTTGTTAAAACGGCTGTGCTGGCCTGTTTGGGTGCGGTAGTCAGTTTTACCGTGTCAATGGGTATGAAATGGCTCGTGCAAAAGCTGGCGGGTAAGTAGCGCTAATAAAAGAAGAGCCCTGGTACAACCGGGGCTCTTTGGTTTAGCGCCAACCGTTGTAGATGTGTAAATGTTCAGGCCTTCGCACAAAACCAACAAGGAAAAATCCTCAACGTCTTCTAAGGAGTGCCGTTGAGGGGGTGTAAACAAGTGTGTCTAGGTTGTTGGAAGAAGTTACGCATGCCCCAATGGGCAGTCTACTTCATCGTTAATCATAATTTCTTCACTTAAATCCGAACCGCTGTGGGGCACTAATCTTAAATCTTAAACCAGCCAACAGGCCTTCGGGGCTCTGAAAATCCGGATTTCGAAATCCTTCAACCCACACACGTGCAACAAATCTTTCTTAATTTCCTGTAACCTTTCCTGAAACCCTAAGTTTACCTGCTTGAAAAATTCATCTCCGGAGTTGGAAAAACTGAGCGACAATGCCCTTATGCTGATGGTAAAAGCTGGCGATACCGATCGGCTGGGCCTCCTGTTTGAGCGTTACAAGAAGCCTTTGTTTGCCTTCTATTATGGCCAGAACAAGGATGCAGAGCTCAGTGAAGACCTGGTGCAGAATGTGTTCTTCCGGATACTAAAGTACCGGTACCTGTTCCGCGGGGAGCCTGGTGGGGGCGAGTTTAAATCCTGGATGTTTCACATTGCGCGTAATGTGCAGCACGATCACTACCGGAAGAACAAATTGAAAACCGAACCGGTGGAACCCTGGCAGGAGCGACTCGGCAGCCACGATGCACACCCGGTTAAGGTGCAACAAGCGGAAGAACTGCAGTTGCTGTATGCAGCGATGGACCAACTTGCTGCTGACAAAAAAGAAGTTCTGTTGCTCAGCAAATTCCAGGAGCTGAAATACAAGGAGATTGGGGAGTTGCTGGGCTGTACCGAGAATACGGTAAAGATAAAAGTGTTCAGGGCGTTGCACGACCTGAAAGCGATTTATAGAAAAATGGAAAAGCTCGTTTGACTATGGAAAAGGTAAAGATTGATGAATTGATAAAAAAGTATAACGATGGCCTGGCCGATGAGGCTGAGATAACCTTGCTCGAATCGTTGCTCGCACAAGGTCGTGTGGAGTTAGCGCAGTTGCGTACGTTGCAACACCTTCATGATAACTTTATGCAACTGGAATACCCCGAACCTTCGGCTGCCCTGGACGCACGCTTTTATGACATGCTCGCCCGACAGAAAGCGGCAGCGAAAGGGTTCTTCTGGAAAAACGTTTTCTCCTGGTCACCCGGGCCGGTACCGGTTCCGCGGTTGGCGTTTGCCTTGGTCATGCTGTTCATCGGTGTGGCAGTCGGGGTATGGATCAGGCCAACGGGTAACGGTGCAGCCGAAGTGTCATTACTCAATGACCAGCTTACCGAACTTCGGGAGATGATGATGTTATCCTTGCTTGAAAAAGAATCGGCTACCGAAAGACTGCGAGCCGTAAGCCTGAGTCATGAAATGGATGCGGTGAGCGATAAAGTAACCGATGCGCTGATTCAAACCTTACAGAAAGATCCAAACGTAAATGTGCGGCTTTCGGCCCTCGAGGCACTGAAGCCTTATGTGTACAAAGACAGTGTCCGCATTAAGTTGGTGCAATCCATCAGTCAGCAGGAGTCTCCTTTGTTGCAAATCGCCATGGCCGAGTTGATGGCCGCTATCCAGGAGCAAACTTCAGTTACGGAGCTGAAGAAACTTTTGGAGCGGGAACGCACCCCGGTAGAGGTAAAGAAGAAAATCGAAGAAAGTATTCAAGTAATGATTTAAGCACGAAAGCATGAAAAATTTATGGATAAGTATGTGTTGGTTGGGTGTTGTGCAAATCGCGTTCGCCCAGACACACCAGGAAAAACTGCAACGTGAGCTTGCGTTTGAAAAGAAAAGTGAAAGCAATACGCTGATGGTGGCCAACATCAACGGCTCGGTGGAAGTGAAAGCCTATGGCGGTGATAAGATTCTGGTGGAGGTGGAAAAAATCATCAAGGCTAAAACCGAATCGAGGGTTGAAAAAGGCAAACAGGAACTGGCGCTGGGGATTATTGATTTGGCCGATACGCTTATTCTTTACGTAGACGGACTTTGCACCAAGTTTACGCGAAATTCCGGCCGAAGCGAAACACGTAATAAGCGCTCGAACAGTTGGGGTTATCACGGCTGGGGCTATCAGTGGGAGGGTTGTGATGAAGACAAATCCTGGCGCAAAGATGAAGGCTATGAGTACCGGTTTAATTTCATCATCAACGTTCCGGCTGGAATAAACCTGAGTATATCCACGATAAACAACGGAGATATTTCGGTAACGGATGTTACCGGGGTGGTTAAAGCAAACCATGTGAACGGGAGCATTCGATTAAACAACATAGCCGGGGCAACCGTTGCCCGCACGGTGAATGGCGATGTGGAGTTGAATTACATCCGCAACCCCAGGGCAGATTGTCAATACTATACCCTTAACGGAAACATTCACGCCAATTTTAAGAAAGGGCTGGCGGCCGAATTGAGTTTTGAAAGTTTCAACGGTGGTTTCTATACCAATATCAACAAACTTGAATCCTTGCCGGTAAGCCTGGAAAGAAAAGAAAATCCCGGTGGACTTACATACAAACTGGGGAATAACCGCTTCAAGATCGGTGACGGAGGGGTGCGCCTGGATTTTGAAACGTTTAACGGCAACGTGTATCTGAAAGAAATTTGAAAGCGACTTTAAAAATTGAAATCATGAAAAAGCAAATAAGAATACTGGCATTGGGTTTTGTACTGCTCACCACGTTTTTGTTACCCGCGCAGGACACCGGGGAATTTACCGTACCCTTTAGTGAGCCGAATAAGCGCGGCAAACTGAACGTACACCTGAATTACGGATCGGTTACGGTGAAGGGCACGCCCCGGAAAGATGTGCTGGTAAAATACACGACCGTAGAAAAGCAAAGCAAGCGTGCAGACCAGGCGCCTGACGGCCTGCGAAAAATCTCCAGCGGCACGATCAGCCTTGAAGTTGCCGAAAATGGAAACACTATCCAGGTGAAGTCGGATTCGTGGAGCACACGCATGAACCTGGAATTGGAGGTGCCGGCCGGTATCGACCTGAAAGTGCACACCTATAATAGTGGGGTGCTAACCATTCAGAACATCCACGGGGAAGTGGAACTGGATAATTACAATGGTCCCATCTATGCCAGCGGCATTTCAGGAGTTGTATTGGCAACCTCTTATAATGGCGAGATAAAAGTGGAGTTGGATAAGGTGAAAGAAGGTGCGCCCATGTCGTTCTCAACTTATAATGGAAAAATTGATATAACCGTACCGTCAAATCTGAAGGCAGGTTTTAAAATGAAAACCAACCGGGGCGAAGTGTATTCCGATTTCGATATGAAGTTGGTGAAGCAGCAACCGGTGCAGCAGCGCGATGAGCGCTCGGGTACGTTTAAAGTGGTGATTGATGACTGGGTGAAGGGCGAAGTAAACGGTGGCGGCCCCGAATTCATGCTCACCACCTACAACGGAAACATTTTCATCCGTAAGAAGTAAGCTGAGCATTACCAAAATCCCGGTTGTCAATAGCCGGGGTTTTATTTTTAATTCACCGCAGCGTGTCCTGTAAGACATGCTGCGGTAAAATAATTGGTATAGCTATCTTCCGGCCGTTAGGGGCTGAGTTTTCGGTGCTACAACGTGGGCGGGGCCTTATTTTTTATTTCAAGATAACCCCTGTAAATTCGGTCCATGGCTGAACTCAAAACCCAAAAGAACAGCGCCAGTGTAAAAGAATTTCTTCAACGGATTCCTGCCGGCACCATGCGTCAGGATTGTCTGGCGGTAACTGAAATCATGCAGGCCATCACCCGATGTGAACCGGTGATGTGGGGCACTTCGATTGTCGGGTTCGGCCACTACCATTACAAATATGCGAGCAGCCGGGAGGGCGATTGGTTTCTATGCGGATTTGCTCCGCGAAAGCAAGCGTTAACGTTATACCTGATGGGCGGCCTGCAAAAAGATTTACTTCTAAAGTTAGGCAAGCATAAAACCGGCAAGTCGTGTTTGTATATCAAACAATTACAAGACATTGATTTGAAGGTGCTGAAAACATTAATCCGCAACTCCGTTAAACATCCGATGGGAAAACAATCGGAGTAAAATGTTAACTTAATTCGAAATGGATTCCGTAATCAGCAGAACCAGGCGTAAACTATAACTTGTTGGATACGCTTCGCTGTACAGGTGGTGCTTGCTACCGGTGTATCCTCCACATTTGCAATTCAGAGCGGCCTACGTATATTTGCCTTTAAGAATCGATCCTACGGACGGTTACTGAGAATTTTTTTTAAAAAGCATTTACCCGGACTTGATCCATGCGACAGGTACCTGAAATAAATCCCCGCTATCTGGTAGTCGGCAATGGCCGGCTGGCCACTCACCTTACCCACTACCTGGGCCTGCTAAACATCCCCTTTAAGCAATATACCCGGCAGTCGCCACAACCGTTTACAACCTTTCTTCAAGGCTGCAGCCATGTTCTTGTACTGATTCGCGACAAGGAGATTGTTACCTTCTTAGAACACCATAAACCTCACGCTACAGAAACCGTAACGTGGGTGCATTGCTCGGGCGCACTGCAAACTGATCTTGCCGAATGTGCCCATCCACTTGCAAGTTTTTCCGATCACCTCTTTGAGGATGCGTTTTACAAGACCATTCCGTTTAAGATTGAGCAGGGGGGGAGGTCATTGAGAGAAATCCTGCCCGGTTTTCCGAATCCGGCTTTCCAACTGGACCAATCAGCAACGGAAAAATACCATGCCATGTGCGTTCTGGCCGGTAACTTCAGTACCATCCTGTGGTTGTCGTTTGAAAAATACTTGGCGGAAGAACTCCAGGTACCAAAAACGTTTATGCTTCCCTACCTTCATTCCGTAACGAATAACCTCGCACAGGCCACTAACCCTCTCACGGGTCCGTTGGTCCGCAACGATCAGGAAACGATACAACGCAACCTGCGTGCCCTTAAGGATGATGCCTTAAAAGAACTCTACGAATCGTTTGTAAACTTCTACACAAAAACTCACCCATGAAAACCGTACTTGATTTTGGTAAAATGAAGTCTAGTGGCGAACCGATTTCGGTAGTAACCTGCTACGACACCTGGTCGGCCCGGATCATTAGCGATACCCCGGTAGATGCTGTGCTGGTAGGCGACAGCGCGTCAATGGTGATGCACGGTTTTGACTCCACCATCCATGCCGAAGTAGAAATGATGACTTACCACGTAGCGGCCGTCAAGCGCGGCCTGACCCATAAATTTTTAATTGCCGACCTGCCGTTTCTGGCGCATCGCAAAGGTGAACGTTACCTGATGAGCAGCATTGACACCCTGATGAAAGCCGGTGCGCAGGCGGTAAAGATTGAAGGTGCGGACGGGATGTTGGAAACAATTGAATATGTTGTGAAATCGGGAGTACCCGTAATGGGTCACCTGGGGCTCACACCACAATCGTATCACCAATTGGGCGGATTTAAACTGCAAGGAGCGGAGGAAGCATCGGCAACCCGGATGCTGGAATACTCAAAACGGCTGGAAGATGCCGGGGTCTTCGCACTGGTACTCGAAATGGTGCCGGCTGCATTAGCTAAAAAAATTACCGAAGCATTGGCGGTGCCCACCATTGGTATTGGTGCCGGTCAGCATACCAGCGGCCAGGTGCTGGTATTGCACGATCTGTTGGGCATGTCGAAAGACTTTGAACCAAAGTTTCTGCGTAAGTACCTGGATGGCTATAACCTGGTGAAGGATGCGCTTCAGCAATTCAATAAAGAGGTTAAGCACCGGGATTTTCCATCTGCAAAAGAAAGTTATTGATGCAAACAATCCGATCGGTTAAAGCGTGGAATGAAGTCCGGAAGAAAATTCTTCCGGGTATGACGGTGGGGTTTGTTCCTACCATGGGTGCCCTGCACCCCGGACACATATCCCTGATCCAACGTTCACAGCAGGAGAATGACCTTACCGTGGTGAGCATTTTCGTTAACCCCACCCAGTTTAACGACAAGCAAGACCTGGAACGTTACCCGCGCACCGATGACCAGGACCTGGAAGTGCTGCGTGAACGGCAGGTGGATTACGTTTTCTTTCCCGGGTACCCGGAATTATATCCTGATGACTTTACCTACAAGGTTTCTGAAAAGGAGTGGAGCAACATTTTGGAAGGCGCCAGTCGCCCCGGTCATTTCGAGGGCGTGCTCACGGTAGTGATGAAACTACTCAACATCGTCCGTCCCGATCGCAGTTATTTTGGCGAAAAGGATTATCAGCAATTCAAGCTGATCCACGGGATGTGTCAGGCGTTTTTCATACCGGTGGAGATCATCGTATGCCCGACCGTACGCGAGGCCGATGGCCTGGCGATGAGTTCAAGAAATAGGCTGTTTTCATCGGCCGAACGACAACAGGCAGCCCAATTTCCAGCAATACTGCAGTCGGGTCGAAACAGCGAAGAGATTGTTCACCACCTGCAACAAGCCGGCTTCAAGGTAGACTATGTGCAAGAGTTGGAAGGCAGGCGGTTCGGTGCCGTGCGGCTGGGCCCGGTGCGCTTGATTGATAATGTACAGCTTAATGGATAAGTGTATGAAAATACGTTGGCGAAGGACAGTGAAACTTAAAACCAAAACATCATGATCGTATGCCTCGACACCGGTAACACCCAAATCCATGGTGGTGTATTCAACGGCCCCGAACTGGTTATGCAATTCAGGAAAACCTCACGCCAGCCGTTTTCTTCCGATGAGATGGGCTTATTCTTCAAGGCCATCTTGCGCGAAAACAACCTTGCGGTTAACCAGGTTAAAGGAATTGCCATTTGCAGCGTAGTGCCCAGCCTGAATCACAGCTTGCGGGCAGGCTGTTTCAAGTATTTAAATGTGGATCCATTCTTTCTTAAGCCCGGAGTAAAAACCGGCCTCAAAATCAAATACCGGAATCCACTGGAAGTAGGCTCCGACCGGATTGCGAATGCCCTTGCCGCCACGGCCCGGCATCCGGGAAAAAATTTAATCGTGATTGATTTTGGAACGGCCACAACGTTTTGCGCCATCACCAAAACAAAGGAATACCTGGGCGGTATCATCGTGCCCGGCATCAAGATTTCCATGGAGGCACTCGAACGGGAAGCGGCCCAATTGCCGACCGTAGAAATTGTTGCGGTTGACCATGTGATTGGAAAATCTACCGTGGAGAGCATCCAGTCCGGCTTGTATCACGGCCAGATCGGCATGGTGCGGGAACTGATCCGCAAGATCACGCACGAAGCCTTTCACGATGAACCGCCTGTAGTAATCGGAACGGGCGGTTTCTCCCGACTGTTTGAAAGATCAGAATTGTTTGATGAAATCATCCCCACCCTGGTACTCGAAGGATTGTATAATGCTTACCTGTTAAACCAAATGGAAAAGTGATGTTGCGAACGATGTTGAAATCAAAGATCCACCGTGCGGTGGTAACCGGTTCGGATTTGAATTACGAGGGCTCCATTGCCATAGATTCCGACCTATGCCGGCAAGCCAACCTGGTGGAATTCGAGCGCGTGGACATTTATAATGTGAACAACGGAAACCGGTTTTCTACCTACGTCATCCTGGGTAAACCGGGTGAAATAAGTTTAAATGGCGCAGCCGCCCGCATGGTACAAACCGGTGACCATATCATCATCGCCAGTTATGTTTCCATTCGTGAAGAAAATCTTCCCGGCCATAAACCTTCGATCGTTATAGTCGACCAAGACAATAAAATGGTAATGAAGGATTAGGCACTCGGCTGCAAACAGAGAAGGGTCCCCTTCGGAGATTTCGGGAACTTAATGCAGAAAGCCATTTTTAGATTTCGATGGACATGGATGTCATCGATATTCCTTTTCCGCCCGCCATAATTTTAATAATTTTCCCATTGTCCAGGGTTAAGTCCACAATGATTAAACTTTGCGATGGTGGATTCATATACCAACCTTGCTGAATTAAAATTCGGGCTTTTTTTAGTCCAAGGATATCATGCAGATAGCACGCAAGAGGCCCTGCTGCCATACCTGTTCCTGCTTCTTCCTGAATTCCGTATCGTGGCGCAAACATTCTTGTATTGGCATCTCTTTCCGAATTATTCGTTGGAATAGAAAAAACATAATACCCTATTAAATCGAACGCTTGACTTATTTGTGTTATCAAATCAAAGTCTGGAGTTATGTTTTTTAAGATGTCATCATTAGCAACCGGAATTAGTGCAAATGAATTTCCGGTATTGATGATTGAAATGGGTGCGTTCTTCAGAAGATCATGCTCTGCTAACCCAAGCGATTTTATAATTTTTTGTTTACTGTCTTTTATATCCATATACACGGGTGGCTTTTGCTCCATAAATGCCAAATCCCCTTGTATTACAATCTCCCGTATTCCATCTATGGTTTCTTTTGAAGAAAATTCACTTTTGATTAATCCCGATTGAGATAAATAGGAAAAGGTTGCAATGGTGGCGTGTCCGCAATGAGCAATTTGTCTGGTGGGGGTAAAAAAATCAAGTTTAAAGTCAGCCGATTTTGATTGGGATACGAAGGCGGTTTCTGAAAGGCCAACTTTCGCAGCAACTTTTAATTTTTGTTCATTTGTAAGATTGTCCGCATTCAGCACCACGCCTGCCGGGTTTCCACCTTTATCATTGTCCACAAAAGCGTTAAGGATTTGCACTTCTACCGTTTGAAAACTGTCCATCTTAAAATTTAATTTAGGCTTTAAAATCGTTATGATCAATAAACGCAGCAACTCCAAAAAAGATACTAATTTATTTTTTGATGGATACAATTATTCATGCATTGATAAGCGGTTCCTTGATTTCCTGTTCAACGGAGTCAGAATCGTTAATCTGAACCTTCCATTGGTTTTAGAATAATCGTCAGCAACAGCATACCAACTCGGTTAAACATCCGATGGGAAAACAATCGGAGTAAAATGTTAACTTTGTTTGTATCGTTACCAAAACCCATCGCAAAAATGAACCAGGAAAAGCATTGGAATACCATTGCCCCCAGTTACGAAGAAGAAATTTTTGATGTTTTCAAAAGCGACAAAAACAAAATTCTCCCGCACTATTTTAATAAGCATGCTAACCAGGCGCACAAGGCCATTGATTTTGGGTGTGGCGTGGGCAAGGCTTTTCCGTATTTGGCGCCCCTGTTTAAGGAAATACTGGCCGTAGATATTTCGGAAGAATGCCTCACCGCTGCCAAAAGTAAACCCTACACCAACATCGTTTTTGACCGCATCGACTTATCGGAACCCGGCTTGAAAATTTCTCCGGCTGAATTTGCCTTTTGCTGTAACGTAATTATGCTGCCGGAAGTGGAGAAGAATAAAATCATGCTCGCTAACATCTCCCGGTCGCTTAAGCCGAAAGGCAATGCCGTCATCATCATTCCTTCGTTGGAGTCTATCTTCTATGCCTCCTGGCGGTTAATCCAGAGTTACAAAAAAGATGGGGTAGAGGTGAGCGACATCCCGGAATCGGAGTTTCATTATTTCAAAGCCAGCAAGCGCGAACTTATTGAGGGCATCATGCACATTAACGGTGTGCCCACCAAGCATTATTCTCAGCCTGAAATTGAAGTAATTTTTCGCGAAGCCGGATTGGCGGTTACCGCGATTGAAAAAGTAGAGTACCATTGGAATACCGAAATGGAATCGCCCCCGGCCTGGATGAAAGATCCCTATCCCTGGGATTGGCTGGTGGAATGCACGAAAAACTAGTGTCAAGTTAAGTTTTTCAATTTTAAACCAGTTTAGAGTTGACAAAAAAACAATTGACAAGACACACCGTTATCAACTGTTTCTTTGTATTTCTTTGTCAATTGTCAACTTCCTTTCGCGGCATTAAAAGCTTAACATAAAATTAGTTCACGAGCTTACGGGTCCGTAACGACTCCGAAAGTGCAGCCGGAATTTTCGCTTCTTCCATAATCAGGTTGGCACGTTCTTCCTGCGCACGCGCCATCATTTCCTGTTCGAGCGCTACAGCCATAGCCCTGCGTCCTTCAGCTTTTGCTTTGGCGATGTTCAGGTCGGCACGGGCCTGATCAATCTGTAACAAAGCGCCTATATTTTTCCCGATATCAATATCGGCAATATCGATGGATAGAATTTCGTAGGCGGTGCCCGCATCCAATCCGTTGCCCAGCACTTCTTTCGAAATGCTATCGGGGTTACCCAACACATCTTTATAACCGGAGGCTTTACCAATGGAGGAGATAATGCCTTGTCCGACACGTGCCGTTATGGTTTCTTCGCCCGAACCGCCCACCAGTTGCCGGATGTTGGCGCGCACGGTAACGCGGGCTACGGCAACCAGTTGGATGCCTTCTGACGATACACCCATAATGGCCGGCACAGCAATTACATACGGAGTAACGGAAAGTTGTACCGCTTTCAGCACATCGCGCCCGGCCAGGTCGATGGCGGTAGCTTCTTTAAAATTCAAATTGAGGTTAGCCTTGTCGGCAACAATCAGCGCTTTGATAACCTGTTGTACATGGCCTTTTGCCAGGTGGTGGGTTTCAAGCTGATCGGAGGTGATTCCTTTTATGCCGGCTTTAGTGGCCAAAATCAAGGATTGCACAATGAGCGTTGGCGGCACATTGCGGAAACGCATAAACACCATATCCAGCAGGTTAATGCGAACCCCGGAAAAAATAGCGGTTATCCACAGGCTTACAGGGATAACATAGGTGAATAACACAACGCCACCCAATAACGCACCAACCAGGATAATATAATTGAGATCTACCATGAGATGACAAGTTAAGACTAGTTGATGGGCTTTCTTGTGAATTGCCGGTATTTACTTTTGAACCGGTATTTAATTGTTTTTGTCCGCATTATTCATTCAATTCGAACGACAAAATCTGAGTACGTGTTGTTACGTAGTGACTGAAAATCTGCGCATGAAAATCATTCCTTCCCTCCGGCAAGCGTTTACAACGCGTTTTGGTAAGGAGCCGCTTGTCGTTCGTTCTCCAGGCCGCATTAATTTAATTGGCGAGCACACCGACTACAACGATGGCTTTGTACTACCCGGAGCCATTGATAAAGCCGTGTATGTAGCGGTTCAAAAAAATTCAACGCATACCATTCGCTTATTTGCCGTAGAGTATCAGGCCGGGGTAGAGGTTGCGTTGCCGGATTTGCGACCCTCAACTGAAATGCCCTGGACCAATTACATCCAAGGGGTTGTCGATCAATTGATAAAAGGAGGAAAAAATGTGGAAGGGTTTGATCTGGTCATTCAGGGCGATATTCCATTGGGTGCCGGCTTGTCGTCTTCAGCCGCGGTGGAGTGTGCTACTGCTTTCGCCTTAAATGAACTCTTCAACCTTCAGCTTTCCCGCCTCGACCTTGTAAAACTCTCACAAAAAGCCGAACATGAATTTGCCGGTGTGAAGTGCGGCATCATGGATCAGTTTGCCAGCATGTTTGGCAAGAAAGATCATGTGATCAAATTGGATTGCCGTTCATTGGAATACGAATACGTGCCGGTTGACCTGCAGGGGTTTAAAATTGTGCTTTTCGATACGCAGGTAAAACATGCATTGGCATCCTCGGCTTACAATACACGCAGGGAAGAATGTGAGGCTGCAGTAGCCTTGATCAACATGGAGCACCCCGAGGTGAAAAGTTTGCGTGATGCCGATTCCGGTATGGTAGAGCGATATGTAAAACCGGCTGGGGAAAAACTGCATAACCGTGCGCATTACGTAGTGCGTGAGATAAACCGGGTTGAGTTGGCCTGTGAGGATTTGAAACAAAACAACCTGAATGCTTTTGGCGAGAAGATGTTTGCTACGCATGACGGGTTGAGCAACCTTTATGAAGTGAGTTGTGCCGAACTGGATTTCCTCGTGGATCAGGTGAGAACCAATCCGTCCGTAATTGGCGCCCGCATGATGGGCGGAGGGTTTGGAGGCTGTACCATCAACTTGATTAAAGTGGACGAAGTTGAACCGGTGATTGCCGGAGTAACACAAGCTTACCGGCAGGCGTTTCAACTTGACCTGAAGAGTTACCCGGTAAGCCTTGAAGCGGGCACGGGCGTGGTGTAAACTCAATTCAGTTTAAAGTATACCGGCAACACTTTCCGAACCGGTACCGGCCGGCCGCGTTGCTTGCCGGGTTCCCAGCGCGACAGTTTCAGTACGCGGATAGCCTCTTCATCGCATCCGCTGCCGATTCCACTGATAAGTTTAAAATCAATGGGTTCGCCATTGGGTGCAACAACAAATTCCACCAATACTTTTCCTTCGGTTCCGTTTCGTATTGCTTTCGCAGGATAGGTAATGGATTTTCCAAGTTGCTTGTAAAAAGTTTCGTAGCCTCCGAGGGGTTGCGGCATTTTTTCCACCACCAAAAATATAGTGTCGCGGAATACTTCTGCCGGCACGTCAACCTGTACCGGTCCGGATACTTCCAGGGGCTCGGCTTCAAAGTGCAGTTCCGGGTCGGGCGAAAGTTCATCCGGACTTTCAACAATCCGGTCGGGATGAAGCAGGCGAATTTCTTTTACCGGTTTCGGTTTTTCTGCGTGTTCGGAGATCACCACAGGGATGTGGTACGGAACATAGAAGTTCTCCACAACCGGATCGGGTTGAAACGGTTTTGGCGTAACCCGGCTTGGCCATTCAAAAGCCATTAAGATAACGATGAGGCTAAACGACAGTCCGATGAGAAAAAAATGCCGTGAATACCGGTGCACATCTTTCGAAGGATTTTTCTTGGGTTCCATAGGCAGGTGTTTACCTCCCTAATCGGATCACCCGGGAAAAAGTCACGTAGGGCGTGGATAAATAATTTCTGTGCGGGTAGTCGGTTCAGGATTGTCGAGTTGTTTCTTTTCCCAGCGCAGCACAATCAACAGGATGATGAGTAAAAACAAAATGATCAGGAAATAGAGGAATACCCGAAGCACGCGTTTCATTTTCGTGTCGCGATCGTGTTGCCGCATGAGTTCGGTGTAGTTGCGGTGCCGTGCAATCCGCCCCGTACTCATCATGTTTCTGCGTAACCTGATTTCATTTCTTCCCATCGTACTTTATACTAAGATTAAAATTCTTGCGAAGCCTGTCGAGCGACCGGTAGGTGCGCATTTTTGCCCCGCTTTCGGTAATGTTCAGGATGTAGGCAATTTCCTTAAAGTCTTTGTCTTCAAAAAACCGGAGTTCGAGCACTTCCAGCATTTCGGTGGGCAATTCCTTTAAATAGTTCAGCAACCGCTTTACCAGTTCTTCATCCCAGCCTTCGGCAGTCATTTCCACCAACTCTTTTACACGCACTTCTTCAATACTGAACACCCGTGCCGATTTTAGTTTTCGATAATGTTTGTTCACCTCGTTGGCGGCAATCCGGTACAGCCAGGCCGATACCGGCACACCCCGGTATTCAAACCGGTCTACATGCTGGAGCGCATTTAAAAAGGTTTGGGAGCATAAATCCGCGGTGAGGTCTTCGTCATCGGTTTGCCGGAAGATAAAATTGAAAATCCGATCAAAATATTTCTCATAGAGTTCTCCGAAAGCCTTCGGATCTTTTCTTGATCGTTCAAGAACTGCGTATTCGTTGCGTATTTCATCTTCCGATAACAAAGCGTAATTCTTTGCTTAATAATCCGAAGGTTTTGGGAAAGTCACAAGTAACACTGGATTCCCGGCAACGGGAAATGCATGACAAGCAGTAGTCCTGCCGCTCAACCGGAAGCAGGACTACTGTTGCCGGTTACCCTTTCAGTTTTTTAAGCTCACCTTCATAGAAGGCCAGGTTTTGTTTTTGATTTTCCGGGAGGTTTTTCAAGGCAATCTCCCAATGTTTGATAGCATTTTTTTTATCCCCCAGTGCGGTGTACCCGCGGGCTAACCCGACATTGGTGGTGAATTTCTCTTCGGGATGATTTTTTGCATTGAGTTTAAATACGTCAACCGCCTTTTGGGTTTTTCCGGCACTCAGCAAACTCCTCGCATATTGATGTACAGCACTCACCGAAGCGGTTGGATGATGAATGGCTTTGTCCATTACGGTTTCCGCTTCCGCATTACGCCCCAGGGCGGTGAGTACCTGGGCTTTTACAGAAAGTGAATTAAAATTCTCTTGTCCGAAAAACGGATCGGAGATGGCTTGTTCTGCCCATTGCAGGGCCTCTTCCAGGTTCACCTGATTCTGTACGCAGAACGCGGCTGCGCTGATGTAGGTTTGCTGCTGAAATCCGGCTGTAGTTCCCCGCATGGCATCGCGTATGCCGGCCACATAGAGTTCATTGGTATTCGGGACGTCAATTTTAAACCCTACGCGTTTGTGTTCCCACTGTAAGTAAGCAAGGGTTGAGCCGCGCTGCCGGTCATCAAAGCTAAAGGTTAACCATTCGGTGTATTCACAATCCTGGGGTGTGGCCTGTACCCGCACCACATCGGCTGCAGGATCGTAATGATAACTTCCCCAACTGTGCGTATCCCGCGAAAGTATCCACGTCCAGGGGCCTTCCTTTTCTACCGCCAGGAATAACCCGTAGGTTCCGGCCTTTACTTCTTTACCTCCGATTTTAACATCGTGGGAAAATGAAATGGTGGTGTTTTCGTTGGCGCCTGCACGCCAGGGTGCTGCTTTGGACGGGCCAAAACCCTGATCAACAAATCCGTAGTGGACCACTTCGCCCCAGATTTTTCCTTTCCGGTCTTCACCGTTGGGGCCATGGACATCGGGACTGCTGTAATCGATGGTTACTTTTACAAGTCCAATCCATTGGCTTACGCTCGATTTTTGGTTATCGCCACTTGGGGGTAGGGTAATGCCCTGCGCAAGGGCAACTTGTCCGCATACGATCAAGGCGAACACAATCCGTAAATTTTTGATCATAATAAATGGTTTTAGTTTGTATGATGGTTAACGGATAACCAGCATAAAGGTGCGGCCGCTTGTATAATAAGCGAACCCGATGCGTTCCGGCTGAAGGTAAACCTTATTCGTTCCTGAGCGTATCAGCAGGATTGATAAAGGCTGCCTTAACCGCCTGGTAGCCGGCAGTTGCAAAAGCAATGACTATGCACAGCAATGAGGCAATCAGCAACGGCCCCATGCCAATGTCAACTTTATAAGCGAAAGCGCTTAACCATTCGTGCATAGCCCACCAGGCTGTGGGTAATCCGATCAGGATGGCGATGACCACCAACGGTGTAAAATCGCGGGTAATCAACATCATGATACTGGTTGGGCTGGCGCCCAGCACTTTCCGGATACTGATCTCTTTCGTCTTCTGCGCAGCCGAAAACGAAACCAGGCCGAACAATCCGAGACAGGCTATAACAATGGCAAGGGCCGCGAATACGGTAAAGATGGATCCCATTCGATCTTCCGCCTGGTATAAGTTGGCATATTGTTGATCTACAAACTCGTAGTCGAAAGGGCGGTGTGGTATTAGGGTGCTGCAAACCGTTTGAATGGTAGCAAGGCGTTGTTTGGTTTCACCGGAGGCTAATTTTATGAAGATGTGGTTCAACTGAAATTCTTCCGGAAAGATTACCAATGGTCCGATGCTGTTATGCAGTGAGGAGAAGTGAAAATCCTTAATCACACCGGTAATTGTTCCCTTCCGTGCGCCCATTTCTACGGGAGTTCCGATCGCGTTTTCGCGGGCAAGGTGTAACGTGGCCAATGCGGTTTCATTCAGAATAAAAGTATACACGGTATCTTTTGTTGCCCGCTCCAGGTCGGCTTGGGTAAAATTCTCGCCTTCCAGAATATCTATGCCAACCGTGGGGATGTAATCCATATCGGCCGGAAGGCCAGTGATCATCACCCCTCTGCCGGGGTTCCCGGCCGGATTGATGGTATACCCGCTCTTTACATGCACCGGGGAAGAATTGCCGCGTCCTACTGACGTTACAGCACCCGAACGCAACAGCTCGGTTTTTAAAGATTCATACACCTGGCTGGTTTTACGATCGTATGGAAGCATGATGACATTTTCTTTTTCATACCCCAGCTTGACAGACTGAATAAATTCCAGTTGCCGGAGGATGACAAACGTGCCGATGATCAAGATTACGGAAATGGAAAACTGTACGATGACCAACCCTTTACGCAACCAGATGCCTTGTCCGGAAAATTTAAAATTTCCCTTCAGCACACTCACCGGTTTAAACGAAGTGATAACCAAGGCAGGATAGGTACCCGAAATTACGGCAATGCCTATCATGGCCGAAAAGCACATCAGCAGGAAGTCAGGTTGGAGTAATGCGCTGAATTGAAATGCTTTTCCGGTTAACTGGTTAAAGAAAGGTAGGGCGCCCTGTGCCAACAGGAAGGCCACTCCAAACGACAGCATCGTGATCAGAAACGATTCGCCCATAAATTGGGCGATCAATTGCTGGCGAACGGCACCCGCCACTTTTCTTAAGCCCACTTCTTTGGCGCGTTCTGCCGCGCGCGCGGTAGCCAGGTTTACGTAATTGATGCTGGCAATGATCAAAACCATCAGTGCGATAACGGAAAAGATGTATACGTATTTAATGTCGCCCACTACTTCGGGCTCGGCATCAAACTCAGAACGCAGGTAAATATCGGTGAGCGGCACAAAATTATAACGTACATAATCACCCGGGTTTGCGATTTCGTTGGCTAAAACTTCTTTCACCAACGCATTGGTGCGTTCATACACGCTGCTGATCTCTGCCTGCGGATGCAACGTCAAAAAAGTTTGGTAGTTGGCACTCCACCAATGCGGTTCCCTGCGGCTGTCGTTCAACGAGGTGAATGAACCCAGCAAATCAAACTGAAGCATGGAGTTGGAAGGAAGGTTATGCATCAATCCGGTTACGGTGTATTCAACTCCGTTGTTTACCGTCAGGGTTTTTCCAAGCGGATCGGCTGAGCCGAAATATTTTTGTGCGGTTCGTTCCGTCAGCACAACAGAGTTAGGTTCTGTAAGCGCTTTTTGCGGATTTCCTTTTATCAGCGGAAAGCTGAATACGTTGAAGAACGTGCTGTCGGCAAAATAAAACCGTCCTTCCTGGAACAGGTTTTCGCCCTGGCGAACAATAAAGGGGCTCCAGGCAGCCGGGTTGTATACGCGAACGCCATCTTCTACTTCGGGAAAACTTTTTAAGGCGGGTAACAAGGCCGTAGGGGATACGGATGTTTTCGCGGTTTGTCCCCCGAATCCATACTCCAATGATCCGCGGTAAATGCGTTGCGATTTTTCGTGAAAACTATCGTAGCTGAGTTCGTGGTTGATCCAGATCACCAGCAACAAACAGGTAGCCAGACCAAGGCTTAACCCGACCACATTGATGATGGAATAGGTGAGGTGCTTTTTCAGGTTGCGTAAACCAATCAGGAGGTAGTTTTTCAGCATATCCAGGGATTTAATGATACTATGACGCCATAAACTGATAAAAGTTGCATGGGTGATGCTTATTTTAAGGACTTATTCCTGAGATGTTTTATATTCTGCCGGAATAGGATTATTTTAGAATCTTTGATAAAGAATCAAACTTCATGAATACTACGCATGTACTCCTCATCGCAT
This sequence comes from uncultured Roseivirgaceae bacterium, assembly GCA_964583905.1. GTDB lineage: Bacteria > Bacteroidota > Bacteroidia > Cytophagales > Cyclobacteriaceae > UBA2336. The sequence continues at coordinate 8,402 of CAZOYJ010000023.1, read as the reverse complement.
TGGTATTGGCGGCTTGCCAAACCAAACATCAGGACGATGAAATGGCCAGGGAAATCAGGGAAACCGATATCAAGTTCAGCGAGATGGCTGCCGAGAAAGGCATCGCTGAAGCCTTTATTTATTTTGCTGATGAACGGGTAATCCGCATGCAGCAGAATGATTACCCGATTCTCGGAAAATTTGCATTGATGCAACACTTCAAAGACCATCCGGAAAATAATGATCTGAAACTCACTTGGGAACCTTTGCGTGCGGAAGCCAGCGGAAGTATCGGGTACACATTTGGATCTTATCTGCTCAAAACAAAAACTTCGGATGGCGTGCGCGATACGGTTATTCACGGCAACTATGTTTCGGTATGGAAGCGCAAGCGTGACGGAAGCTGGCGCTACGTGGTGGATGGCGGTAACGATACGCCCGGCCCGGTATCGTTGAAGCGCGGGCAATAGGCCACTTTACAAACGCAGGTACTGTGTCGGCACCAATACCCGCAGGGATTCAGGCATCATTTCAATCTTAAAGAAAGTTGAAGCTCCACACGGTTCGCCATCGATGTGATAGGCAAGCGGGGTGGATGATTTCAGGGTAAAGTTTTGTACGGTGCGACTGGAAAAATAAGCATTGGCTTTAAGGCTACGAGTAAACAGCTTATAGCCAAACGAGATGCCCCGGTACAATGGAATTTTCTTGAGCATCGTCAACTGCAGCAAACCATCCGTTACCGAAGCATTGGGCGCAATGAACGCGTTGTTGCCGTACTGCGATGAGTTGGCAATGGCCAGCAACAAACCAGTATGTCGGGTGGTTTCTCCAGCCGATTGAAGTTCCAGTTCAATTTCCGGGTATGCGAAATACTCGCGGGTGACGAGGTGGGCATATCCCCAAAGTCCGCGTTGTTTACGTTGCGCAAACAGGTTGGCCACATGCCCGTCAAATCCGATACCCGAAACGTTAACCGACAGTTGATCATTCAAGCGAAACGTATCCATTTCGATCATTCGGGCGGTAAACAACGTCTGGAGAGACTGCGAAAGCCCCATTGGTATTTTCAAGTGCCGGGCCAGGCCATTGCCCGAACCTTTCGGCAGGATGCCGAGGGGTGTTGAAGTGGACACCAGCCCCCGGCAAACTTCATTTACGGTACCATCGCCACCTACGGCTACAACGCCATCGTACCGGCCCGCTCCTTGCGCGGCAAGTTCAGTTGCATGACCACGCCCGGTTGTAAATTCAAGGGTACATTCGATATTCCGTTCAACACAAGCCTCAATAATTTTTCCTTCCAATCGGGGCGCGTACCCGGTGCCTGCGTGTTTATTGATTATAAATAATAGCTTCTTAAATTCGCTCATGGCCGGTCAAGGTTACTAAAATTATTGCAATGGAAGAATTTCAACCGCGAAAGTTCAAATTCAAAGCCTGGAATACGGAGGCGCGTCTGCTGATGAAGCTCAGCAGCATCGACTGTTATAAAGGAGAGCTGTACAAGAAAGAACACATTTTGCTTCAGTTCACCGGGTTGGTAGATCAGCACGAACAGGAAATTTATGAAATGGATATTTTACTGAAGCGCGACCAGAAATACCTGGTGCGGTGGCACAACGAAAACAACGGGTGGTATGTGCTGCCGTACCCGGTGCAGGATTCGTTCGAACCGCTGGTAACCGAAATGGCCGCTACCATGCGAAGGCTATGCAACTATTTTGAATCGGAGGAGAATGCCTGAACTATTTTTTTTCGGCCAGTTTTTTTTCGATGTAGGCAACGGCCGAACCAATGGTGGCTAATTTTTCTGCATCATCGTCAGGAATACGGAGGTCGAACGTCTGCTCAAAATCCATTACAATTTCCGCATAATCGAGCGAGTCTATTCCCAGGTCTTTGATAAGGTTCGCGTCAGGATTGATTTCAGATTCGGCTATTCCCAGTTTTTCGATAAGTATCCGGGCCACTTTTTCAGAAACATCAGACATAATACTAAACAGTTTCGTAAATGTATTAAATCTGGTTGAATTTCAAGAAACCTAAAACCGCATTAAAAATTCGGTACCTTCCCCCACTACCGACTTCACCGAAAGTGTTCCCTGGTGCTGGCGCATGATTTGTCGCGACAGGCTCAAGCCAATTCCTGAACCCGATTTTTTGGTGGTGAAAAACGGGATGAAAATTTTCTCCAACGCCTCAGGGTCAATTCCGGATCCATTGTCGCTTACCGCGATTACCGGACGGTTCTTGTCGTTGATAAAGGCCCGGATGATTATGCGTTTGGTTTCCTGTTCATCAAACGACTGGATGGCATTTTTTACCAGGTTTATCAACACCTGCTCAACCAGTCCGCGGTCGGCCATCAGCGTTAAATCAGGCGGGTCAATTTCTACGTTCAACCGGATGGATTTTTCGCTCAGCTCATTTTTATGAAGCATGGTAATTTCATCGAGCAGCGTACACACTAAGAACGATTGCGGCCGGGGTTTTGGAATGTGGGTGAGGCTGCGAAATTCCTTTACAAACTGAATCAGGTTTTCGCTTCGTTTGCTGATTGTTTGCAACGACAAGTGGATGTCGGCCAACTGGTCTTTGGTGATGGGTTTATCCGATCCGGGTTTTACGTGATCGCGGATTTCGTCTTCCATGGTACCCGCTAACGAAGAAATTGGCGTTACCGAATTCATGATCTCGTGCGTTAACACGCGCACCAGGTTTTGCCAGGCCTCCATTTCTTTTTCTTCAAGTTCGCTTTGAATGTTTTGCAGGGAAATCAGCTTCATGTTTTCCCCGCGCAGGATCAACTCAATGGCATAGATGGAAAGCTGAACGATGTCTTCGCCAATTTTTAACCGGATGAGTTCTCGCCCCCCGGTTTTTAACCGCACAAAGGCATCAACCAGTAAGCCGTTGACTTCTTTTAAATCGTTGATGGTTTCGGCCTGGTTCACTTTCAGGAGTTTGCGGGCAGCGCTGTTGAAGATTTCAACCTTTCGGGTTTGGTCATTGAAAATGATCAGCCCGATGCCCACGTGCATCACAATGTTTTTATAGAACAGGTATTCGGTATCTTTTTCCTGGCGCGAGTGTCTGAGTTTATGCAGGGCCTCGTTCAGTTCTTGATGAAACCGCTGCACATACGGATCTCGGCTGTCGGTTCGGAAGGATGCCGTTAAATCATCAAAGCTGATGGAATCCAGGAAGGAGGCAATGCTTTTGTTGGACTGATCCACCAGGTCGATCAATTGTTTGATCTGGAACAAAGTAACAGCCAGGAAGGTGATGGCAAGAAAAAAATTACCTTGTCCGAGCAGGAAGTACCCGAAGGCAAAAATGCTGACCGCGAGAAACATTACCCGCGGCACCACCGGTGACTTCCAGTTAAATTTATAATCCATATTTTTCCATTCTGCGGTACAGCGATGCCCGGGTTAATCCGAGTTCATCGGCCGCTTTCGAAATATTTCCACTGTGCAGGCTCAGGGCCTTAACAATGGCGGCTTTTTCAACTTCATCGAGGTTTAAGGTTTCGGCTGACGTGGAGGATACGGGGCGGCTAAACAGGAAGTCGCTTTCCTGGAGCGAAGCCGAGTCGGTCATGATAACGGCACGCTCAATGGAATGTTGCAGTTCGCGAATGTTACCGGGCCAGGCATAGCGTTTAAGTTTATCCATGGCAACAGGCGAAATGTTGTTAACCTGCTTGTGGTATTTTCTGGAGTAGTATTCCAGGTAATGGCTGGCCAGCAGCGGAATGTCCTCCACGCGGTCGGCAAGCGGGGGCACTTTAATTTCAACCGTGTTGATGCGGTACAATAAATCCTGGCGGAAGGTGCCGGCTTCCACCATCTGGTGCAAAGGCATATTGGTAGCACAGATCAACCGGATGTCAACCGCGATGGACTGGTTGGAACCCACCCGGGTTACCTGCCGCGATTGCAGTGCGCTTAACAATTTACTTTGCAAGGCCATGCTTAAATTTCCGATCTCATCTAAAAACAAAGTGCCTCCGTTGGCAAGCTCAAACCTTCCGGGCCGGTCTTCACGGGCATCGGTAAAGGCGCCTTTTTTATGACCGAATAATTCACTTTCAAAAAGTGTTTCGGTTATCGCGCCCATATCTACCGATACAAAGCTGTTGTCTTTGCGCAACGACCGCTGGTGAATAGCCCGCGCGATTAACTCTTTTCCGGTGCCGTTTTCCCCCAGGATTAATATGTTGGCATCGGTTTTTGCCACTTTGTCGGTCAGGGCAAATACTTCTTTAATGGCCGTGCTCGCCCCAATTATTTCACCGAAAGGTTTGCCGATTTGTTCCTCCAGCATTTCTTTGGCCTTGCGCAACTTATCCACTTCGTTGTATGAATGCTTTAAGCGGATGGCGGTGGAAATGGTGGCAATCAGTTTTTCGTTTTGCCAGGGTTTTAAAATAAAATCGGTGGCGCCTTGTTTGAGGGCTTTCACGGCCATCTCCACATCGCCAAAGGCGGTGATGAGGATCACCACTGCGTTGGGATCTTTCTCCAGGATTTTCTCCAGCCAATAGAACCCTTCTTTTCCACTGGTGATGTCTTTGCTGAAGTTCATGTCCAGCAGGATAACATCGTACGTGTCGTTGTTGAGCAGGAATGGAATCTTGTTTGGATTTTTCTCAATGATCACATGATGGTTTTGCTTTTTGAGCAGCATCTTGGCCGCCAGCAACACATCTTCGTCATCATCAATCATTAGAATTTTGCCGCCTTCCGGGTTCATGGTTTAGAGTTAAGTGGACGATGGGTATAAGAAAATTGATGCCAGTTATTAAACCGGCTCAAACGACTCAAATTGTGAGTGTCGTTGTTCTACAATGTACAAATATGTTCATTATTGAACAGATTTTTCGTACGAAAGTGAACTGTCCTTACGGATTGGCTGTAAAAATCTCTACGCGGTCGGAAAAAATCAGATAGGTGCGTGCATCCGTAAGCAGGGTGAACTTCTGTGCAGGGGCTAATGCTGTTTCCCGGGTTTCCGTATCGAAAAGATCGTAAAACACAAGCTTTCCGTGGTTGGGGTAATACAATTCTTCCCCTAAAAAATTGAAGTAGGTGGCATCACGAACTTCGATGGTTTTTAAATGTTTGCCCAAACTGCCGAAGATGTAAATGCCGGTCCCGGGGTTCAGGATGAATAAGAAAGTCTGGTATTCGCGCATGACCAGATTCTGGAAGTTAACGGCATGCAGTTCTTCGGGTAAGATCACCTCCACTTCTACGGTGGTGCGATCCATATTGATTTTTTTCAAACTGTAGTCGGCCTGATCAAGCATCCAAATGTTGCGGTCACCCGATGCACAGGCCAATACCGGCTCGATGGCGAATTCATCTTTGATCGGAACCTTATTCAGGTTACCGAAAAAAGCATAGCTGAACCATCGGGCTTCCTGGCAATACGTGAATGCCCGTGCGCCATCGCGCGGGTCAAATACGGTAATGTTCTGGTCCGGTTTGAATTCGGATACCAGGTTCCCATCGATATCAAATTTTTGGATGGTTCCCGAAGCAAACCGAAGGTACAGATCACCGGGCCGGTCGACATACACTTCTTTTACTGGATGTTTCAGGGTTATGGTTTTGAGGGGTTTTACCTGTGCAACCGCGAACGAGCCCCAACCCACCAGCAGTAACAATCCAATCAACCTCATCCTTCAAACGTTTTTAATTCAACCTGATTTCCATCGTATACCGCATAGGTGCTGTAGTGCACCCATTCGCCTAAATTAATGTACCGGCTGGTTTCACCAAGGGTTAGATTAAGCGGCAGGTGCCGGTGCCCGAAGATGTAGTAATCGTGATGGGTTGTTTGTTCCATTTCCTGGCAATAGATAAACAGAAACTCGTTTTGCGCTCCGTTAAATTTTTCTTCGCGCTGGATATTGCTGATCCGGCTTTTTCGCGACCAGTACTGTGCAAGGGCAATGCCAAGGTTGGGATGAATCCGCGCAAACAGCCATTGGCAGACTTTACTGTTGAAGAATTTTTTTAAAATTTTGTAGGATGCATCACCGGGGCCCAGGCCATCGCCATGCCCCACCAGGAGTTTTTGACCGTTGCCATGCAGCACAATCGGTTCGCGGTACACGGGGATGTCCAATTCCTTAGGGAAGTAATCAAACATCCACATATCGTGGTTGCCGGTAAAAAAGTAAATGGGAATGCCCGCATCGCGTAGTTCGGCCAGCTTGCCCTGCAGCCGGATAAACCCTTTCGGGATGGCGTGTTTGTATTCAAACCAAAAATCAAAAATATCACCCACCAGGTAAAGGCTGTGCGCTTCGGGTTTAATGTGCTCAAGCCACCGGACAATACGTTTCTCGCGTTCTATGCTCGAAGCATGATCGGGAACACCCAGATGAAAATCGGAAGCAAAGAATACTTTTTTGGAAGTTAGGTTAGGTATTTCGTGTATCATGCGTTATTCGGCAGGAATAAAAATAAAAAACTCAGACATCTTTTTTGAGGTCTGAGTTTTTTATTGAGCAATTCCATATTACGTATTGGATGCCTTTGGTTCTTCTGCTTTGGGTATCGATTGATCTTCGGTCTTTTCCGGTTCGCCTTCGGTTACGGGTTTTGTTTCGGGTTTCTCTGCTTCCTCCTTTTTATCGCTGCCGTTGGTAAACTGCTGGTACGTGGTAAGTTTATCGAACGGGCGCTTGCCGATTAACCGCTCAAGGTCTGATTGGAACAGAATTTCCTTTTCGAGAAGTTCTTTGGCCAGAATCTCCAGGTGTTCGCGGTGTTTACTGAGCAGGTTTTTTGTACGCTCATAACATTCGTCAATGATTTTCTTCACTTCCTGATCGATGCGTTGCGCAGTTGCATCGGAGTAGGGCTTTTGAAAGGTATAATCGGATGCCTTGGAGTCAAAAAACGACATATTTCCGATTTCCTTATTCATGCCGTACACGGTAACCATGCTGTACGCCATTTTGGTGATGCGTTCAAGGTCGCTCAGTGCCCCGGTAGAAATTTTGCCAAAGATCAGGTCTTCGGCTGCACGTCCGCCAAAGGTCATGCACATTTCATCCAGTAATTGTTCGGTTTGGTAGAGGAACTGTTCTTTCGGCAAGTACTGCGCATAGCCCAGTGCGGCCACACCGCGCGGTACAATGCTTACTTTCACCAACGGATCGGCATGTTCCAGATACCACCCGGCAACGGCATGTCCGGCTTCGTGGTAGGCTACAATTTTCTTCTCTTCAGGCGAAATGATTTTCGTTTTCTTTTCCAGTCCGCCAATTACCCGGTCAATCGCATCCTGAAAATCCTGCATTTCTACAGCCTTCTTATCTTGTCGGGCGGCAATCAGGGCAGCCTCATTACATACGTTGGCGATTTCTGCTCCGGCAAAACCCGGGGTTTGTGCCGATAATTTTTTGATGTCAACGGAGGAATCGGTCTTAATCGGTTTCAGGTGCACTTTGAAGATGGCTTCGCGGCCCACCACATCGGGTTTGTCGATGCTGATCTGCCGGTCAAACCGACCCGGGCGCATTAAAGCTGAGTCCAGCACATCCGGTCGGTTGGTTGCGGCCAGGATGATTACACCGGAATCGGTAGCAAAACCATCCATCTCTACCAGTAGCGAGTTGAGAGTGTTTTCGCGCTCATCGTTTGCGCCTGGCATTTGTCCGCGTCCGCGTGAACGGCCGATGGCGTCAATCTCATCAATAAACACAATACAGGGAGCTTTCTCTTTGGCTTGCTTGAACAAATCGCGAACCCGGGCAGCGCCTACGCCCACAAACATTTCAACAAAGTCCGATCCCGACAAGGAGAAAAACGGAACGGCTGCTTCACCGGCCACAGCTTTGGCCAGCAAGGTTTTACCGGTTCCGGGAGGGCCTACCAACAGGGCCCCTTTCGGAATTTTTCCACCCAGCTTGGTGAACTTGCCGGGGTTTTTCAGGAATTCAACAATCTCACGGATTTCTTCCTTGGCTTCTTCCAGGCCGGCAACATCTTCAAAGGTGATCTTAACTTTGTTCTCGGCATCAAAGAGTGCCGCTTTCGATTTTCCGATGTTAAAAATTTGTCCACCGGGGCCACCGCCACCGGTCATTCTGCGCATCAGCATCCAGAAACCGAATAGCAGGAGGAATAAAAATCCCCAACTGAAAAATACATTGAAATAATCAACGCGGGTTTCGGCTTTGTATTCGGGTCGTTCGGCCTCCGGAATTCTACTGATCCATTCGTTGTATTTCCTATCGAAATTATCAACGGAGATGATTTTCACTTTGTAGTGTGGGCCTGATGTGTTCTGGCCCATGGGGCCTTCAATGTCTTGCCGGTACTTGGCATTCTGCAAGGCGTTGACCGTAAGGGTTACTTCAACAAATTCCTTGTCTTTTATCAGGATGATGCGCTTTA
>CAZOYJ010000022.1:0-26527 GCA_964583905.1 uncultured Roseivirgaceae bacterium | reverse complement strand
CCCTCCAATTATTTTGGTGTAACCGTTGCCAACGGTATGGTGGGTCTGGTTTCGTCTACCGAACCGATGCGCGTTAAGGATGTTGTACTCAATGGAGTTTATGATAATTATCAACGGGGCAGGGTTTCTAATATTCTCAAATCATTCAATCATGTAAACATGAACCTGGACGTGGATGGTCACCGCATCAACGCCCGGTCGATCAGTAATTATGCCCAGGTGCTGGATATGAAAAAGGCCGCGCTCATCACTACTTTTGATGTTGGCGATAAGCTGAGGGTTAAACATACGCTGATGGCGCTTCGTCATTTGCCCTACACAGCGTTGAGTACGGTGGAGTTCACTGCAAAAAAAGATGTCACCATCACACCCATGAGTGTGATTGAAGCTCCAGACCATTTGGCGGATGTGAGAAATTACTATGCGGAAATCGACCGGCCACATGTGAAAATTCCATTGCTGACTTCCGTTGCAAAAAGCCCTTCCGGGAAACACACCGTGGCTGCGAGCAACAGTTTTATTTTCCCCGAACCTCACGGTCAGGAACCGCAGTTAATTCACGAAGACTGGGATTATAACATGCACCTGGCCAAGTTTCACAAGTCGCTTAAAACCGGAGAAACCTACACCTTTAGTGTGGTGTCATCGGCTGTGTCTACAGGCCATTATGCCGATCCGCATAACGAGGCTGAACGCTTAAGTGTGTACGCGATGCTGGAAGGCACTGATCGCTTATTGATGCGCCACGAGGCAGAGTGGGAAAAACTCTGGAAAAGCGACATCGTAATTGATGGTGATGAACAGGCACAACGGGATGTGCGGTTTGCCTTATACCATTTGTACTCCTTTGCGCGGGAAGGAACAGCCTACAGTTTATCGCCTATGGGGTTAAGCGGCCTGGGCTACAACGGCCACGTATTTTGGGACACGGAGCTTTGGATGTATCCGCCATTGCTGGTGATGCAGCCTGAAATAGCACGCTCATTGTTGGAGTACAGGTTTCAGCGATTAGACGCTGCGAAGCAGAATGCTTTTTCGCATGGCTACAAAGGAGCTATGTATCCCTGGGAATCATCGGAAGATGGATCGGAAGATACGCCCGTTTGGGCGTTAACCGGTCCCTTTCAACATCATATCAGCGGGTGCATTGCGTGGGCTTTCTGGAAGTACTATCAGGTAACCAAGGATAGAACTTTTCTTGCCGAACGGGCCTATCCCGTACTGAAAGAAGTGGCTGATTTCTGGGCCAGTCGTGTCGAGCGTAAAGGGCCCGGCCAGTACGAGATTAATAATGTAATCGGGGCGAACGAATGGGAAGAAAACATAGATAACAACGCGTTTACCAATGGCATGGCTATTACCGTTTTGAAATATGCCACTCAGGCGGCAACTGTTCTCGGAATAAAACCCGATCCGGATTGGATGCTTGTTGCCAATAACATCCCTATCCTGAAATTTCCTGACGGAGTAACCCGCGAAAACGCTACCTATAATGGTGTGGATATCAAGCAAGCCGATGTAAACCTGCTGGCGTTTCCATTGGAGATTGTCACCACCAAAGACCAAATCGAAAAAGACCTGCGCTATTATGAACCGCGTATGTCACCCAGTGGGCCGGCCATGGGTAATTCGGTGCTGGCAACCCTGTATGCGCGCCTGGGAAATCCCGATAAGGCGTATGCGTTATTTATCAAAAGTTACAAGCCTAATGAAGTGCCGCCTTTTGGGGTGTTGGCTGAGACGGCAGGTGGAACAAATCCGTATTTTGCTACCGGTGCGGGAGGCATGTTGCAAGCTGTTATTTTCGGATTTGGTGGATTGACTATGACCGATCAGGGAATTCAACAAATAAAGACCAGGTTGCCGAAAAACTGGAAGTCGCTGGAGGTTAAGGGGGTAGGCGTGAACAGACAGAGTTTTGTTGTGAAGTAGCTATGCCTAAGATATTCCAATATCTCAACTACATTATCCGGTTTTACTCTAACGATCACTTACCTATCCATGTTCATGTTCAAAATGGTCAGGCCGAATCGAAAGTGGATTTTCTGATTAATGGAAATCATGTAACTTTGATATTTAAGAAAATAAAGGGAAAATCTCCGCTGACGCATCAACAGGCGAGGGAAGTGAGTGTTTTTCTAAAAGTGTATCATTCAGAAATTATCGAAAAATGGCAACGCGTATTCATCCGGCACGAAAGGGTATCCTGCAAAATCATAAGAACAAAAATAAAGAGAAGACTATCGTGATTGCATCGGCTAACTATGTGAAAGATTTTATCATTGCTGTTACGTTCAGTGACGGAAGGATTCGTTTAATCGATTTTCTTCCGCTCTTTCATAAGTATGTTAAAGGCGTTAACTTAAAATATTTCCAGATTGAAAAGTTCAGGAAGTTTATTCTGAAGAACGGTACTATTTACTGGGGCAAAAACGAAGACGTGATCTTTACTATGGATGAGCTTTATGGTGATTCTAATGAAAAGGAAGAAGTGCTCTTTATTATTTAAGTCTTAGTTGTTATGGGCAGGATTGTTACTATATGTATTCTCGCGGGAATGATAGCTTCCTGCAACACCAATCATCAGGCAGATTTCGATCCAGGTGAGGTAGACCCCAATCACCTGCATCGGACCATGAAAAAGATTACGGACATCATCGTTCATGATATCTTTTCCCCGCCCGTGGCCAGCCGTATTTACGCCTATAGCAGCATAGCCGCCTACGAGGCAGCCATACCCGGCAATCCGGATTTCGTTAGCCTGGCAGGCCAATTAAACGGCCTGGAGCCCCTTCCGCAGCCCGAACCTGAGAAGAAGTATTGTTTTGAGTTAGCTTCTGTTCATGCGCTTGCCCTGGTAGGGAAGGCGCTGATCTTTTCGGAGGCTGACATGGAATCCTTTCATGCCAATACCTTGTCAGCGTTTCGCAGCTCGGGTATGCCATCCGAAATGTATAACAACTCCATAGCCTTCGGTGAAGCGGTGGCCATGCATATTCTTGCCTGGGCCAATACGGATAATTACAAGCAAACACGAACGTTTGAAAAGTATACGGTTGACCTGCGCAATCATTCCACCTGGAAACCCACACCACCTGCATACATTGAAGGAATTGAACCCAGCTGGACTAAAATCCGAACCTTTGTTTTAGATTCTTCCACCCAATTTATTCCTGAACCGCCAACGCCTTACAGCATCGCGAAGGACAGTAAGTTTTATCAGGAGGCACTGGAAGTCTATGAAGCGGTAAAGGACACAAATCAAGAGTATCAGGACATTGCCTTTTTCTGGGATTGCAATCCTTACGTAATGAATGTGCGCGGTCATGTAATGTTTGCCACCAAGAAGATCAGCCCTGGAGGGCACTGGATGAACATCACACACCTTGCCTGTTTGGGTGCTTCCAAAGATTTTTACAGCACAGCGGAAGCCTATGCACTGGTGTCGCTGGCGCTTGCCGATGGTTTTATTGTTTGTTGGGATGAGAAGTATCGCAGCAAGCTCGTGCGTCCTGAAACGTATATCAATCAATTCATCGATGAGAATTGGTTGCCTACCCTTCAAACACCTCCTTTTCCCGAGCACACCAGCGGTCACAGTGTTATTTCTACGGCTGCTTCCATCGCGCTCACCAAATTGATGGGCGATGACTTTCACTTTGTTGACTCAACCGAGTTGGAATTTGGGTTACCGGCCAGAACGTTTACTTCGTTTAAACACGCTGCTGAAGAGGCAGCGATCAGTCGCCTCTATGGTGGTATTCACTATCGCCCGGCTATCGATGAGGGAGTGAAACAGGGGCGAAGCGTTGGTGAATTTGTCATCAACCATATCCGAACCCGGAAAGACGATTACATGGCCACGCGGTAAGATTCCTGTCTTTTGTGTGATTAGTTATCGCTGGTGATAAGTTGTATTTTTCCTGGTGATTTTACTACTTTAACCTAAATCAATTTACTCCTATGCTTCGTAATTTCTGGTTGCTGGTTCTTTTCATTTTCCTTTTTTCATGCCGTGAGAATACTCCGGCAACGACTGATTTCTATGAATCGGAATTGTTTAAAGCGGTTCAACTGGAAGCCGTATTTCCGGATTCAAAAACGTTTGTTGACTGCACCCCCAGGCGTTCACTGCCTGATATTCTTGCACTCTACGATGAAGAAAAATCCAAACCCGGTTTTAACCTTAAGCAGTTTGTGGGTACACATTTCTCAGTACCGGTACCTCCTGTGACTAATTTTAAAACGGATCATAATAAAGCTGTAGAAGATCATATCCTGAGTTTATGGCCCGTATTGACCCGGCAACCCGATGATTACAATTCACATTCTTCGTTAATTCCGCTTCCACACGATTACATCGTTCCGGGTGGACGCTTCGCAGAGATTTATTATTGGGATAGTTACTTCACAATTCTGGGGCTTAAAGCATCCGGTCGTATAGACCTGGTGCGTAATATGGTAGATAACTTTGCATTTCTGATTGACTCGTTGGGCTTCATTCCTAATGGAAATCGTAAGTATTATTTGAGCCGCTCTCAGCCTCCTTACTTTTCGCTGATGGTGGCCGTACTTGCCGAGGATGATGAAGAGGCTTTAAGTCGTTATTTACCGGTGTTGGAAAAGGAATATGATTTCTGGATGCAGGGCGAGGAGAAATTAGAATTTCCGGGCGATGCGCTTGGCCATGTTGTTAAACTTAGCGATGGTACAGTGGTTAACCGGTATTGGGATCACGATCCACGGCCAAGACCCGAAGCGTACAAGGAGGATGTTCATCTGCAACAGCAATCTGCAAGACCTGCCGAAGACTTATACCGCAATCTGCGCTCAGCGTGTGAGTCGGGTTGGGATTTTAGCGCCCGTTGGTTTGAAAAAGGTAAAGGACTGGAAAGTATCCGCACAACGGAATTAATTCCGGTAGACTTGAATTGCCTGCTGTATCATCATGAACTTTTGTTGGCTCAGGCTTTCCGGAAAATGGACAAGGCAGACAAAGCCAGGGAATTTGCGCAACGGGCCGATCAGCGTAGAAGGGCTATCGTGACTTTTATGTGGAGTCCGGAAACAAAATATTTTTATGATTATCACTTCCCCACCAAACAGCGATCGGATATTGCAACGTTGGCCGGAACATTTCCATTGTATTTTAATCTCGTATCGGGCGAGGTTGCAAAAGCGGTTGGTGAAAAACTAAGCGTAGAATTTCTGGCGCCCGGAGGATTGAAAACAACGCTTATTGAGAGTGGTCAGCAATGGGACGCACCAAACGGCTGGGCGCCCTTGCAATGGATTGCCTATACGGGAATGCGAAACTACGGACAGAACGAGGTTGCAGCGGATATAAAAAAACGATGGCTGGCGGTCAATACACGCGTGTATTTTTCGACTGGAAAAATGATGGAAAAATATAACGTCATGGACACAACCATGGTGGCCGGTGGTGGAGAGTACCCTAACCAGGACGGCTTTGGTTGGACCAATGGCGTGTTTATGGCCATGGCAAAAGAAAAATGAAAGCAGCAAAAACTTTTTTGATTGCTGGAATTACCTGGCTGGTAATGGTTGAGTTACTTAAGGTTTACTTCATCATGCCCTTTCCGGGAAGTCAGCAACACGAAACGATAACGTTAGCGTACTTTCTGCATAAAAATATCCTGGTGTTTCGGGTGGCTGGTTTATTGGCGGTTGGGATTGCCGGTTTAATTTCTTTCAGGAGTTTAACCAAAAGCTGGAGGATCGGAGTAGCCATCGGTTTGGTGTTCTGGGGGCTTGTCTTTTACATGTTCAATTTTCGCTTCAGTGCCGATAAGATGTTTTATCAGCCTTCAAATGTTGTTTTCCATCACGGCCACAACAATACAGTTGACCCATCCAAACTTGTGCTGGGTGTGGTTATTAACAATGAAGCAAAGGCTTATCCAATCGAAATCATTGGCTACCATCACCAGGTGCGCGATAGTATAGGTGGTGTTCCGGTTATGGTTACGTATTGTACGGTTTGCCGCACCGGCCGGGTATTCAGCCCGGTGGTGGATGGAAAACAAGAGACCTTTCGTTTGGTAGGTATGGACCACTTTAATGCCATGTTTGAGGATGCTTCTACCAAAAGCTGGTGGAGGCAGGTAACCGGTGAAGCAATTGTTGGTACGTTAAAGGGAAAGATGCTGGAGGAGTTACCGGCACAACAGATGACGTTAAGGGCCTGGTTAAATGTATACCCCGACTCTAAAGTTCTGCAGCCGGATAGTCTGTTTCTCGATAAGTATGCAAGACTCGAAGGTTTCGATACCGGCACCCTCGACAGCCATTTGGAATATCGCGATACACTTTCGTGGAAAGATAAATCATGGGTTGTGGGCGTAGAAATAGGCGCTTTTTCTAAAGCATACGACTGGAATGATTTGGTTAAGCACAAGGTTATTAACGATACGTTACGTAACACTCCACTGCTTCTTTACCTTGAATCCGACTCCACCTCCCTGCATGTATGGAACCGGGATTCACTTGATTTTTTTCTGGATAACGAGGTGCTGAGAGATCGTCAAACAAACTCAGCCTGGAATCCACGGGGCGAGTGTTTTGAAGGTAAATTAACCGGACAGAAGTTAGCGAGGATGCAGGCCTACCAGGAATTCTGGCACTCTTGGCGGACATTCCATGCCCGCACAATGAAGTATTGAATACGAGGTAATCTTTCACTACAGTTATTTGAAAATTGCCGTAGCAAGAATAGTTTTTGTTATAAATGGTTCGTAAATCAAATTCTGCAATAGTATCTTAGCCAGCGTCAATTGGTCAATTAATGTCAAGTAAAAAAACTGCACTTTGGGGAATTGATTTGGGCGGCACCAAAGTGGAAGGAGTCATTATGACATCTTCTTCCGGTACCGATACAATTTTTCGCGACCGTGTTCCTACCGAGGCACACATCAGTTATGATCATGTGCTTCACCAAATCAAAAAACTGGTTGACATGATGACAACGGCAGCGGGTTACAAACCGGAAAAATTAGGAATCGGTACACCCGGCACGATGGATCCCCATACGGGATTATTTAAGAACAGCAATTCAATAGTACTAAATTACAAGCCCCTGAAGGATGATCTTGAAAAAATCCTGGGGATGAAAGTGATCACAGCAAACGATGCGAATTGTTTTGCCCTGGCAGAAACGCGGTTAGGGGTGGTGAAAGAAAGATTTCCGCAAGCCGAAGTGGTATTTGGGGTTATTATGGGTACCGGCTGCGGTGGCGGTATTGTGGTGAATGGAAAGGTAATAAACGGCCTTCAGGGAATTGCGGGTGAGTGGGGCCATAATTTTCTGGACGAGTCGGGTGGGTTGTGTTATTGTGGAAAGATCGGATGTGTTGAAAACATTATTTCAGGACCAGCATTGGAGCGCTATTATTATGAACAAAAAGGCATTCAGCGAAAGCTGAAAGAAATTGTTTCGTTAGCCCAGCAGAATTCCGATCCGGCAGCGATAAAAACTATTCAACGATTAAACGAAATGTTTGGCAAGGCGCTTAGTGTTGTGATAAACATTCTGGATCCCGATGTAATAGTTATTGGTGGGGGCGTTGGCAATATTCCCACAATTTATGAACGAGGAATAGAATATTTAAAGCAGTACGTATTTAACGATCGCCTGGATACGCCTGTGGTTAAACCCTTGTTGGGCGATAGTGCCGGAGTTTTTGGAGCTGCCTTTTTAACCGAATAACCGCATCACCATGAAACGCATTGCTGTATTAGGCCCGATTCCCCGCGATCATATTGTTACGCACAAAGGTGACTTGATTCAGAAATGGGGTTGTATCGCCCATCCGGTAATTGCTTTGTCGGTTATGGATGGTGAGCACCTTGAGATTATCCCCGTGGCACACGTACGAAAAGTTGACTTGGATAATGTAAAGGAAGTGTTTGCCGGTTATACCGGAATTACGCTCCGGTACATCACCACAAAACACGACCAGGGGGATATTATCAGTTTAAAGTTTTTGGATATGAATAACCGGTTGGAACGCCAGACCGGGTTTATGGATCCTATTCTTCCGGGCGATGTACAGGAAATTCTCGATTGTGAAGTGTTTGTTTTTGTTCCGATCAGCGATTATGAGATTTCACTCGATACATTGAAATTCATAAAGCAAAAGAGCACCGGAATTATCGTTTTCGATGCACACGGTCCTACTACCGCCTGTCTTTTTACGGGTGAACGTCACCGGAAATTCTGGATTGACCGCGACCAGTGGCTTCCGTATATCGATGTGTTGAAAATGAACCTGGAAGAAGCCCACGCATCGTGGTTTAAAAAAGAATACGAAACCAGCGACTATACCGATACTTCGCAGTTGGATCGGGCTGAGTTGTTGAAATTTGCAACGCATTGTTTAAATCAGGGTGTAAAGGCTGTTTACATCACCATCGATTCTACAGGATGTTTGGTGTATTATAAACTGAAAGGTAAAGTAAAGGAAGAATTGGTTCCGGCAGTTCCGGTTAAAGAGGTAATTGATACAACAGGCTGTGGCGATTCGTTTGCGGGAGGTGTTGGGTTCAGTTTACTGCACGAGTCAACCAACTACGTTAGCGCTGCACAATATGGTAATACCTTGGGGGCGTTACGAACACAAGGTAAAACGTTCCAGGTTTTTAAACCCCTGCGCGAAGTACAATTGATCATGAAGCAAACGTATGGATAAATTACCGGATGAGATGAACCCTAAGATAATCCTGAAAAAGTATTTTTCAGGTTGACCTTTATCGGGCAACCTTCATGAAGCAGGAAAGTGTCCAACTGGTTACTTGACTTGTACCGGTTATCAACCAATTCAAAAGGTTCAATGATTTCTTTGTCGGGATCCGCGAGTAGGTAATAGCGAACGCCTTGTTGCTCATAAAGATCGAACTTTGTTGTACGGTCTTTCAGGCGGGTGTTTTCCGACAAAATTTCAACAATAAGGGTAGGAGGGTACCTGAGAAAATCACCCGAAATATCACCGCAAATCACCATAATATCCGGCCTGACCACGGTTTCTTCGTGAATAATCCAGTCAAGCTCGTATACAACATGGCAATCCTGGCATGTTTCATTTTTCCGGATCGCTTGCCTAAGCATTTCAATGGTGTTGCTTCCAATGAGTTGGTGCTTCAACCGGGGAGAAGCGTGTATCAGTTCCCAATCTCCACCCCAGGACGCATAGTCCTTATAGGTGTATCGCGGTATCGTTTGATCAGGCTTCATGCAATAAAGTTACTCTTTTTTATAAAGACTTTAAAGAGGTGATCGACACTACGGGCTGTGGCGATTCGTTTGCGGGAGTGTTGGCTTCGGTTTACTCCACGAGCCAACCAACTACGGTAAGGTCGCACAATACGGAAATACGTTAGGGGCGCTGCGCACGCAGGGTAAGACCTTTCAGGTTTTTAAACCGTTGTCAGAAGTTTTGAAGATCATAGAAAAAACTTATTCTAGCGTCTGATAAGTAAGCGGCTAACCTATGTTGAGAAGACATTTTTAAATGACATCTGCATCATACAATCTTCATGAAATAAGAATGATTCCAATGCATCATTGGACAGGTATGCATTATTAACCAGTTCAAAAATTTCCAGGCTTTCCTTGTCCGGATCAGCGATCACATAATACCGGACCACTTGTTGCTGATAGAGTTCAAACTTTGTTGTTCGGTCTTTCAGGCGGGTGTTTTCTGAAAGGATTTCAACAATCAGCGAGGGAGGGTACCTGAGAAAATCATCCGAAAGGTCACCGCAAATTACCATAATATCAGGCCTTACAACGGTATCCTCGTTAACTATCCAGTCTAATTCATAAACAACCCTACAGCGACATGTGTTGTATTTTGATATAGCTTTGTTTAGTTCAACGACAAATGCATTTCCAATAAATTGGTGTTTCATTTTTGCAGAGGGGCTCATAGCATAGGGATAACCGTTTATGAGCTCCCAATCTCCGCCCCACTGGGCATAGTCTTTATAGGTGTATCGCGGTATGGTTTGGTCAACCTTCACAGTGTAAAGTTATGATTTTTACCGCAATGATGGGCAACTTCATTCACTAAACCTCGGATTCACAAAATTGTTGAGCATCGACCCAAACCGGTAGGTGAGCCCGAACCACGTGCCGAAGTTGTAGCCGGAGGCCAGTTGCCGTCTGCGCGCCAATACATCTTTAATTGAAGCGCCTTCATTGGGAATAAATACCTGGTTTCGGGTTAACCCGCCAAACATGTAGAACCAAAGGTTGAGGTTTCCGGTAATGCGTACGTCAACTTCCAGGTTTAGGTCAAGACTATACAACTTCCAGTTGTGAAAAAAGTTGTTGTAGTACAAACTACCCCTCACGGTTCCCCATTTTTGATTGATGCTCGACACTACGCGGGCCGAATGTCCCAGCAAGGTTTCGTCCAGTTGATTGTAAATGGTCTCCTCGTAGTAGTTGTTATGTGTTACTTCCAGTCCATACCCAAAGGCCAGGTATTTCGTATTGACTTCCTTATACGGAAAAATGTTGTACTCTATTCCTGGAATAAAGCGAACCGAATTCTGATAATTGCTAAACGTGTTGTTCCGGTGAAACAAATAATAGCCATACGACCAATGATCGGTGAGCGACCATACCATCAGGTGCCGTATGTTAAAGTTGGTATTGCTTACGGTAAAGCGTTCTTCCTCACCTTCGTCATTTTCAAATTTAAAAATGGTTTGATTCTTCCCGGCTGAAAACCGGAACTCAATACGATTTTCTTCAGTTGTGCGATTGAAAGAGAAATTCGAATTGAGGTTTGTACTTACATAATTCTGATCTGCACTGATGCTTCCGTTGGCACCTAACCGAAAGACCCAGTAATTCCAATTATCCTTTTCCTCCACCGTCCGGTTGAGATCAGTTTCATCGCGTTTCATCGTCAGTGTGACGTGTTGCACCATACTCGATTTGGTGATGTAGGGCACCAGCCCAAGTTTCAGGTAGGTAAGCAATTTTTCCCGGATTTCTACCTCTGTGGCAAGCGGGAGCATAGAAAAACTGAGGGTGTCACGTAATTTTGCAAAGGCATGTTGCCCATAAAAGATCATCTGATATTTTCGTCCGCCATTACCCAAGGGTTGTGCGGTGGTGAGTACGTGTACATCGGCTGCTACGCGGTCGAATACAAAATCCACCAGGTTGATCTCGGTACGGATGTAGGTTTCATCGCACCATACGGTGTTACAATCCAGAAACAATTTGATGCGTTTTGATTTTTCGGCTTCCTGGGCATCCACCAGCACACAGCTCGCCAGTGTGGCCAACGCAATAAGGGTTGTACGGTTCATGGGGCAGGCGTTAAGGGCGAGGAAAGAACGCTATTTTAACCCCTGAATTGTGTCACAATTCCTTCTATAATTAACAATATTTTATCCCTGGGATATTTCCTTCGCTTCAGAATCTTTGAAGAAAATAAGAAATACAGCAATTACAAAAACAGCAATTCCTGCGGGTACCAGCCAAACCTTATTCCAGGCATGACCATCCAAAGTTTTGAAATGTTCAACGACCATTCCGGATACCCAAAACCCAATCAGCATCCCAATGCCATACGTGGCCAGGGTAATCATGCCTTGTGCGCTTGAGCGGATTTTTTCCCCGGCCCGCTTGTCGGTATAGATTTGTCCGGTAACGAAGAAGAAATCGTAACAGATACCGTGCAGGATAATACCGCCATACAACAACCATATTCCGGTGCCGGCATCGCCAAAGCTGAAGAGCAGGTAGCGCAACACCCAGGCGATCATGCCTACGAGCAACATTTTCTTTACCCCTAATCGCACAAAAAACCACGGCATTAAAAACATAAATAACGTTTCGGATACCTGGCCCATAGCCATTTTTCCGGCAGCTTGCTGAACCCCGATTTCATTCAGAAACTTGTTGGTTTCCTGGTAATAGAATGCCAGCGGAATACAAATGAGAAAAGACGAGAGGAAGAACACCAGGAAGTTTTTATCTTTTAGTAATGCAAGTGCGTCAAGGCCAAGAATTTCACGCACGGTAGTTTTTGATCCGGCTTTGGGTGGCGGGGTGTTGGGCAGGAAGAAACTGAAAAATCCTAACAGAAAGGAAGCGCCTGCAGCGAGCCGGAAGGTATTGACCAGCACCTGGTTTTGTTCCCATTGCAGCCAGCCGATTGCCAGGCCGGCTATAATCCACCCGATGGTTCCCCACACCCGGATGCGGGCGAATTGTTTTTCTGAATCCTGCAGTTGTTTAAAGGCTACCGCGTTAACCAGCGCAAGCGTTGGCATGTACATAATCATGTAGATCAGGATGATGGGATAAAAAGATGAGAAGTTATCCAGCGTGGTGATGTAGTATAGGAGTACAGCACCCGTAAGGTGCAGTACCCCGAGGATGCGTTGTGCTGAGAAATACCGGTCGGCAATTAAACCGATAATGAAGGGTGCAATGATGGCACCCAGTGATTGGGTGCCGTACGCCATACCGTTTTGAATGTCGGTGGCCTGTAACGTAGTAGCCAGGTAGGTACCCATGGTAACAAACCAGGCGCCCCAGATAAAAAACTGGAGGAACATCATGAAACTTAATCGGAAGGAAAGGCCGGTAGAAAGTGAATTCATAGGACTTAAGTTTCCACCAAGATTGCACGAATTAATCGATTGCACAAGCCTTGATTCACATTGCAAACGTTTGCATAAAACGGATGTATAATTTTATAATCTTTTAGATATATTGCTTGGCACCTAAAACCATAGCATGTTGAAAAGAAAATTACGCATGGGCATGATTGGTGGCGGACTTGATGCGTTTATCGGGGCTGTCCATCGGAAAGCGGCTGCCTTAGACAGCCAGATTGAACTCGTTTGTGGGGCGTTTAGCAGCGATCCGAAAAAATCTAAAGCCACAGGCGATGCCCTTCACCTCGATCCGAAGCGCGTGTATGCAACCTATGAGGAGATGATCCGGGAGGAAAAAAAATTACCGGAAGATAGCCGCATGAATTTCGTCTCGATTGTTACCCCCAACCACGTTCACTTTGCTCCGGCAAAAACGGCCCTCGAAAATGGCTTCCACGTCATCATCGATAAACCGATGACGCTCACGCTTAGTGAAGCAAAGAAACTTAAACAGGCAGTCGATAAATCCGGATTGATATTGGCCCTCACCCACACCTACACCGGCTACCCGATGGTGAAAGAAGCACGGCACCTGGTGCAGTCGGGTAAGTTAGGTAAAATCAGAAAAGTGTATGTGGAATACATTCAGGGCTGGTTGTCGGCACCGTTAGAGAAAACCGGACAAAAGCAAGCCGCCTGGCGATCGGATCCAAAAAAGTCGGGATTGGGTGGGGCACTGGGTGATATCGGAACACATGCGGCCAACCTGGCCGAGTACATCATTGGATCACCTATTGATAAACTTTGTGCTGAACTGAATTCCATTGTACCGGGCCGGTTATTGGATGACGATAATGCCATGTTTCTGCATTTCGAAAATGGTGCCCGAGGTGTTCTGGCCTCAACCCAAATTGCGACTGGCGAAGAAAATAGTTTGTTCATCCGGGTATACGGTGAAAAGGGAGGACTGGAATGGCATCAGGAAGAACCCAATACCTTGGTTGTAAAATGGATGGATAAGCCAAAGGAAGTTTATCGGAGTGGTATGGGATATGTTTCGGATGCGGCCAGGCTGAATACACGTACGCCCTCCGGGCATCCCGAAGGGTACCTCGAAGCGTTTGCTAATATTTATGGAGCATTTGCAAAAGCCGTTCGCGCGTATAAACCCGGAAAAAAACTAAATCTTGCGAAGTATGATTTTCCCGATGTTGAAGATGGTGTACGAGGCATGGCCTTTATCGAAGCGGCATATACATCATCAAAGCAAAAACAAAAATGGGTTCCGGTTAAGGTCTAGCACTGTGAACCCGAATCCCTAATCAAACAAAACACCAGTACCAACTTCACTGTAAAATGTAAATCATGAAATGCCACCCACAAAGCAAACCTGTCTACGGGCATGTGATCTTAAAACAAAATATTAACCGATGAAGACAATTAAAGGACCTGGAATTTTTCTTGCCCAATTCATGGGAGAAGAAGCACCTTTTGACGATATCAAAACGATTTGCAAATGGGCAGCAAGTCTTGGCTATATTGGCGTTCAGATTCCAACGAATGACCCACGCTGCATTGATTTAAAAAAAGTTGCTGAAAGTAAAACGTATGCCGATGAGTACAGAGAAACCATCGAATCGTGCGGTGTGCAAATTTCTGAACTAAGTACACATATACAAGGTCAATTGGTAGCGGTTCATCCTGCTGATAATGTGATCTTCGATAATTTTGCTCCCAAAAAAATAAGAGGTGATTATAAAGCACGAACCGCCTGGGCTATTGATCAGGTTAAGCTTGCTGCGAAGGCCAGTAAAAATCTCGGTTTAAACGCGCATGTAACATTTTCGGGCGCTCTTTTATGGCATACCATGAATCCGTGGCCTCAACGACCTAAAGGACTCGTTGAAGAAGGCTTTAATGAGCTTGCCAAAAGATGGCTTCCTATATTAAACGCCTTTGATAAAGCAGGAATTGATTTATGCTATGAGATACATCCCAGCGAAGATTTGCATGATGGAGTAACCTTTGAAAGATTTCTAAAGGCAACGGGTAATCATCCAAGGGTTAAAATACTATATGACCCAAGTCACTTCATTTTGCAGCAACTCGATTACATTCAATACATAGATTTTTATCATGAGTTTATTAAGATGTTTCATGT
The DNA here is from genome assembly GCA_964583905.1 of uncultured Roseivirgaceae bacterium. Taxonomy (GTDB): domain Bacteria; phylum Bacteroidota; class Bacteroidia; order Cytophagales; family Cyclobacteriaceae; genus UBA2336. Next base: position 11,724 of record CAZOYJ010000022.1, on the reverse strand, counting down.
AAAAGATGCGGAATTCAGACCTACCGGTAAAAGTGGCGTGTACGGTGGTTACCAGGATTGGATTGACAGGCCCGGACGTTTTCGTTCGCCTGGTGACGGACAGGTTGATTTTAAGCGTGTCTTCTCAAAATTGACGCAGTACGGATATGATGGATGGGCCATCCTTGAATGGGAGTGCTGCATCAAACATCCGGAGCAAGGCGCCCAGGAAGGGGCGAAGTTTATCAGCGACCACATCATCCGGGTAACCGATAAAACCTTCGATGATTTTGCATCGGCAGGAACAGATCGTAAATTGAACAGAAAAATTTTAGGATTATGAAATACACATTTTTAGCAAGCATAGCTTTAAGTATGCTCTTCGCCTGTGGCGGAAACAAAGCGGAACAAGCCGATGATAAACCGGCACAACTTTCAACATCCCAACTGATTGCCATCGGCAAGTTGTTGGTGGATGAATCCGATTGCAAGACCTGCCATCACCCCACCAATAAAATAATCGGGCCGGCTCATAAGGAAGTGGCCGGGAAATATGAATTTAACGATGAGAATATTGCCCTGCTGGCCGATCGCATTATCAAAGGCGGCAGTGGTGTGTGGGGTGAAATACCCATGAACCCACATCCGGACCTATCGTTGGAAGACGCAAAAAAAATGGCCATGTACGTGCTTTCGTTGGATGGTGAAGAAAAAAAATAAGCATGGTGCTTTCTGTTTTTGAAAATGAATTTGTGGTGTGCGAACTGGATGATTCCCTTCCGGTATTAAAACACCGATGGAAAAAGGAAATGCCGGGTTCGGCTTTTCGCGATAACTTGTTGGTTATCCATCAGCATTACCTCCAATTCAGTAAACAATATGAACGCCTGGCCTGGTTGGCCGATACCCAGTTATTGGGTGAAGTGGATGAAGAAACCGAAGTGTGGTTTTCGGAAGTCTGGGATGATTTACTTTTCCGGGTAGCACAAGTAAAGTATCATGCCGTGATTTTAGGCGATGACTTTTTTGCGGAATACCCGATGGAGAAATTCAAACTGGAGGCCGAAGAGAAATTCAAGACTTTTCATGTGCAGCTGGGTATCTTTACCGATGAAGAAGAAGCCTACGATTGGATCCGGACACGTTAACAAATCTTTTATACGATGAACAGAAGAACATTTATTCAACACTCCTCATTTTTAACAGCCGGAGCCTTGTGTGTACCGGGTATGTTAAGTTGTACCCAGTCGGTAAATCAAAAAAAGATCGGCATTCAATTATATACCTTGAAAGACATTATCCGTAAGGATGTGTACGGTACACTCAAACAGGTTGCCGGGATCGGCTTCACCGAACTGGAATCTTATGATTATGAAAACGGGATTATCTTCAATATTCCCTTCCAGGATTTCAGCGCTATGGTAAAAGACCTTGGCCTTTCACTGGTTAGCGGCCACTATGGTACTAATACCGCGTTTGGCGATAAGTGGGAACAAGCCGTAGAAGATGCGCTAAAAGCCGGACAGAAATATATGATCATTGCCAGTTTGAATCATGATGATCGCCAAACCCTGGATGGCTATAAAAGAGTGTGCGAACGTATGAATCAGGCGAATGAAATTTGTCGTAAAGCCGGAATTATGTTTGGATACCATAACCACGAGTATGAATTTGAATCGTTGGAAGGGCAAATTCCTTATGACGTAATGGCAAAGGAGTTGGATGATTCCATTGTCCTGGAGTTAGATATCTATTGGAGTACATTTTCCGGTATGGATGCGATTGAATTATTTAAGAAGTATACGGGCCGCATTCACCTGTGGCATGTAAAAGACATGGATCGTGAAAAGCGCACCCGGCAAACCGATGTAGGTTCGGGGTCCATCGATTATGCCACCATCTTCCAGGCAGCTGAGGTTTCGGGTATGAAACATTTCTTCCTCGAACAGGAGTATTTCAACTCACCGCCCATGGAAGCCATTACCCGGGGATATAAGCACTTGAGTAGTATATCGTAACCGTTTGTTATACCTGGATTCGAAGGGTTTCTGGCTTACATGTATTTAATCAACAAGGCTAATCCGAATATCCAGAGCACCACATTGGAAATGATCAATACATCAATCAATACGTTGGCGCCCTTCATTCGTTCAAGGAGGTTCTTGCGGTTAATTTGTTTGTCAATCTCTTCCTGATATGTACTGTTGAAGAGCATCCTCCTCCGGATATTGTCGCGGAGTTGTTTGGATGAAAATTCTAGAATATCCATAATCATGGGATTTAAAGGTTATAATGAATCATCGGTTTTGTTCGGAAGCCGGTAACGAAGCATCACTTCATTGTTGCCTTGGGTATACCGGCTTAATTTCGATACCACGAAGTCGTGCGCGTACCCAATGGTTAACTGGTTAGCTACATTCAGTTGCAGAATCGTTGAGAACGAATCGTTGGTGCGATAGGAAAACCCAAGTCCGTACTTTTCCTGGTACCAGAAATTGGTGTTGACATCAACCTGGATGGGTGCACCTTCAGCCACCTTGACAAAGGTGGAAGGCTTAATGGTAACCAGGTGTGAGGCGTTAATGACATAGCCTGCCATTACATAATAGTGCCGGGTTTGCCGGTTGCCCAGTTCGTTGTTGTCGCTTCCATCAACCGATTCATTTATAAGGGTAGGAACGGAAACCCCGGCAAAGAATTTGGGAGCATAATAGTATACCCCGGTTCCAAAGTTGAATGCCAGTTGATTGGTGTAATCGGAAAACGAATTATCGGTTTGCTGGTTCGGGTTGGTTGCTACCGAAGTATAGTCGGCTTTGTAGTTGTTTAACCCGGCCTGAAGCCCCATCGCCAACCCACGTTGTTGATCGAACTTCAGGCGATAGGCGTATTGCGTAGTAACATTCAGGTTTTGATGAATCCCGATCTGGTCGTTCATCAATACCAGGCCCAACCCCACGCGGTCGTTCGCCACGGGTGCATCCAGCAAGAGGGTTTGTGTTTGCGGCCCGCCATCAATGCCCGCCCATTGTTTGCGGTACAATGCTGTGGCGCCAAACGTACCGGAGCTTCCCGCCATAGCGGGATTCAGCCCATTGCCGGTGTACATGAACATGGAATACGCGGGCTCTTGCTGAGCGAACGTTTTGTAGGTGATCAGCAAAAAGACCACGAGACATAACCTGACCAGAAAAGCGTGCGTCAGTTTTTTCAGGGAAAAGGCTGAATCGTTTAGGGTTGATGTTCTTTTAGTTTTCATTATTGAAAGCATTTGGTTGGGTTAAGATTTACGTTTGATGGTGAAGTAGCGAACCTGTGGTTTTTGACCATCGTTGAAGTCCACTGCATAGAAGTAAGTTCCGTCCGGAAGTTTCTGGCCGATCACTACACCGTTGTTGGCGGTTCCATCCCAATCGTTCTGGTAATGGCGTGACTCATAGACAATATTGCCCCATCGGTTAAAGACTTTCAGGTTAACCACTTTGCCTTCGGCACCATAAATCACAAAGGTGTCGTTAACTCCGTCACCATCCGGAGAGAAACCTTCGGGAATGAATACCGTGTTGGTGCTCTGCGGAAGCGTGAATTCAATGCTGACGGTTTGGTTGTTGGCCTGGCCGTTCAGCGTGAAGGATACGATTGCTACCTGCGGGATGACCGAGGAGGTTAAAGAAGCCGTGTAGGTACCATTTTGATGGTTAACAACGGCCGAGAGCGTTCCGGCTGTTGTGGTGAGGATAACCTGCGCGTTGCTGATCGGGTTGTTATGCTGATCCACAACAGTTATGGTGATGACGGCTTGACTCGTTCCGTTTGCCACCAATTCATCGGTATTGGAAACTATAGTAGCCGAAAGGATAGGCTGAGATTGTTGGGTGAAGGTAACCGTTACCTGGCCCGTCATGGATTCGGTATTGAGCATGCCGGTTACAACAGCCTGCCCGGATGTGTTGGAAGAAACCAGGGTGGCCGTATACGTACCATTTCCATGATCAACCAGCGATTGGATTGTTCCCAGGGTGGTGTGCAGCACAACATGGTTGCCACCGGTAGTCAGGTTGTTGCCGTGCACATCTTTCAGTTGAACGGTAATGGTTACCGAGCTGCTTCCATCGGCAAGAATTTCGGATGCTGAAGCGCTAATAACCGAAGTTAATGCGCTGGCTGCACCGGGTATGAAATTCACTGTTTCATCATCAACCAGAGCAACACCGTTTAGTTTTCCGGTCACCGTTACAGCTCCGGCAGTCGTAGAGGCGGTGAGGGTGGCCGTATAGGTTCCGTTGCCCAGGTCAGTAACCGATGACAGGGTTCCACCGGTGGTAAACAACTCGACCAGATCACCTCCGGTGGTGAGGTTATTGCCCTGTGCATCTTTAACCTGCACAGTAAGCGTTGACGTGCTGGTGCCATCGGCAACTAGCGTATTAGGCGAAGCAGAAAGGGTTGTGGTAACAACACTGGCATCGCCCGGAATGAACGTCACGGTTTCTGTATTATCCATAGCCGCATCGTTGATCTTCCCGGTGATCGTTACTAATCCGGGCAATGTGGAAGCTGTGAGTACGGATGTATAGGTGCCATCGCCATGATCCAATACGGCCGATAAGGTGCCGCCTGTAGTGAAAAGTTCAAGCGCATCGCCACCCTGCACCAGGTTATTCTGGTTGCTGTCTTTTACCTGAATGGTGATTTGCGTAGTACTGATCCCATCGGCCACAAGCGTGGTGGAAGAAGCGGTGATCACTGACGTGATTGCACTGGCAGCGCCTGGCAGGAAGGTGATCACTTTGCTATCGGATAATACCGTACCATTTAGTTTACCGGTAAGGGTTACCGATCCGGCAGTTGTGGAGGCAGTGAGTATGATCGAATAGGTTCCATCGTTGTTGTCGACAACTGCCGACAACGATCCGTCTGAAGCGAATAATTCAACTTCATCACCACCTACGGTCAGGTCGTTGCCGTCTGCATCTTTTAACCGGATGGTGATGGTCAGGGTGCTGATGCCATCGGCTACGATGGAAGTGGAAGAAACCAGCATGACAGACGTAGCTGCGCTCGCGCTGCCCTGTACAAACTCTACGGTAGCCGTTTGCTCCAGGTCTGTGCCGTTTACTTTTGCGGTTAAGGTAGCCAGACCCGGGTTCAGTGAAGAGGTTAACGTAGCGGAATATGTTCCGTCAAGGTTATCGGTAACGGTGGAGAGTGTTCCATGGGTGGTAAACACTTCAACATGATCGCCACCAGCCGTCAGGTTGTTGCCAAACGCATCTTTTAACTGAACGGTAACGGGCGTAGCAGCCAGGCCATCGGCTGCAAGTTCAGCTTCCGCAACGGTAAGGGTGGAGGTAATCGCACTGGCGTCTCCCTGGATGAATTGAACGACCACGGTTGCCTGCAGGTCTTCACCATTTATTTTACCGATAAGGGTAGCCTCACCGGGTGTTGTGGATGAAGTCAGCACTGCGGTATAGGTGCCGTTGTGGTGATCGGTTACAGCGGATAAGGTTCCGTTGGTGGTGAAAAGTTCAAGGTCGGCTCCACCCTTGGTGAGGAGATTGCCGTGTTGATCTTTGGCTTGCAGGGTAACGGTTACGGTGCTCTGGCCATCCGCCATCATGGAATTTGAAGAAACCAACAACACCGAAGTGATTTCACTGGCGGCACCGGGCACGAAATCCACAGTCAGGGTTGATTCAAGGGCTTCACCGTTAATGCTGGCGCTTATGGTAACTACACCGGCAACGGTAGAGGCTGTGAGGATTACGGTATACGTTCCATCAAGGTTATCCACAACCGATGACAAGGTGCCCCCGGTTGCAAATAGTTCTACAACATCACCACCGGTAACCAGGTTGTTGCCGTTACTATCTTTTAATTGAAGGGTAAGGGTTATGGTACTTTCACCATCGGCTTCAACCGAAGCAGGCTGGGCAACGAGCTGAGAAGTTGAGGGATGAGCACTACCCGGAATAAACGCGACTGAAAATAATTCACCAAGTGTTTCATTATTCCACGAACCGGAAATAACGGTTGTTCCGCTTAATACAGGCGAGGTTAATACTGCCGTGTAACTACCATTACCATGATACGTCAGTGCACTCAAGTGCCCTGCACTGGTTTCCAGTTGAGGTGTACAGTTGTCCATGGCTACCGGATCACCCAATGCATCTTTTAATTGAAGGGCGATAACGGCTGTGCTTGTGCCATCGGCTACAAGTGAATCCGTGTCGATGGTGAGGGTTGAATGTGCAAGACTTACTACTGAAATGCGTACCGGCTCACTGGGTACAAAGTCGCACGAACCGGATTTCGCCAACCTCCTGAAGAAGGTAGTAGCCAATAATTCAGCAGGTGTAAAATGTTGATCTGTAGCATCCTCCACAATAGTGAAATTTGTACCATCCGAACTTTGCTGCCATTGATAGTGATAAGAACCATTCCCGCCAGTTGGCAGTGATCCGGTTAATACTTCGGGTGTGCCCGATGCACACAGTGCGGCATTGGAAGGTGCGTTGATGGAGTTGTTTTCCAGGTTGGCCGGTATCACACTTACCTGAACCGTATCGCTGATGCTGATACAATCGCCACTGATAACTTTTCTTCTGAACCAGGTGGTTTCCGTTAGAGTAGCCGGCTCAAAGTCTTTGGCGTTGGCGCCCTCTACGTTAGTAAACGTCAGGTTGTTGGTGCTGCTTTGCCATTGGTAAGTATAGCTCTCGCCATCAGCAGGCGTAGATCCAACAATTGCCTGAACCTCGGCTGTTCCGCAAAATTCGGTTTGGGCGAGTGGGGTCAGGAGGTTTTCATCAAAGAAGGGGGCAATGGTTACCTGATGAACCTGGTTTAAAGTTGAACTGCAACTAATGGAAGCGATGCGGATTACCCGGATGGTGAGGGTGGCTGATTGGGAAAGCATTTCTGAGGTTAACACAAGATTGCCACCTGTGCTGAATACGGCAGGACTTACCGCAACGTTCGCCTTGAAAAGCTGATAGATTAATCCGGCCTCCGAATCATGAATCGTAACGGAGGAACTCAGATCTCCGCAACCGTCAAGAGCTTCCGGAGAAATAAGCAGGTCCAGATTTGGCTCAGCGCATTGGATCGTTTCGGGATGGACATGCGCGCTTTCGCAATTTCCTCCTGTTGTGATCGTAGCTGTAACTTGTCCGCCTGCGTAGATTTCGAAGGCGGGAATGCCCGTCAGGATCCACATGCCATCCGATACCGAAGCAGTACCCAGTAATCCACCATCGATGTAAACTTTCACCGTTCCGCTTCCCGAAACCATCCCCGTAAGGGAAGTAACACCTTCCATTACCGGACCATCAACACTCAAACCGGAAGCATTAGATTGTGTAGCGATGATCACACCGGCAGAAGCATTGCTTTGCAACTTACCGGGTGCAGTGGCGCGCGCTGTTAGGGTGGCACCGGGTGCAATACTCAGTCCGGTTTTAAACCATCCGCCAAAGGCGTTGCTGGTGGCAGTTCCCTGCGATACTCCGTTGGCAAAAATTTCTATGACCGTTCCGCCAACATCGTTGACAGAACCAAATACCTGGTTAATAAATGAACTCGTGCAATATTCACCGCCTATTACCGGTGTTGCGGTAAGGGCGCTTACAGTAACCGAATTGGATAATGCAGAAATTGTGTTGGCACCGGCAATGGCCCGTGCGGTTATGGCCTGACCAGCTTGTAGAGTTAGTCCGGTAGCGGTCCAGGCAAATGGTGATGTTGTGGAGGCTGTGGCCGAACCAACATGAAGGCCATTGGCATACAAAACAATTTGAGCACCCGAAACAGACGTTCCGCTTACCGTAGTTGAGGTATTGAGTATGGGGTTAGTAGTGATGACCGGTGCGGCCGTTACGGTACCACAATTGCTTCCGATACACACAAACGTGGGTGCCGATTCGCATTGCCCGCTTAAGGTTTGGGTTATGCGGTAGGTACCATCACTTAAACAAGGTCCTCCACCGGCTGTACAACTGGTGGTTTGTCCGGTACCTACACAGCGCCATAACCAGTTACCACTATTATCCACTGTTATGCTGCCCGAAGAAAACAAATTACCGCTGGTAGCGGCAATAGGTGTTGCACTCGAACCAAAATATATTTTTATCACCGCATCGGGTGCACCTGTTCCTGAAAAAGCTTTATTGGCATTACAGGCCGTGGCACTTGTTACTGCCGGAGTACATGACATAGTTACATTTACTGCATTGCAATTGCTTACTGATTCGGATTTGCCTGAAACGGTAGCAGTTGCTGTAATGATGTCGCCACTGGCAAGCCCCGATACACTTAACGACCAGGCTCCGTTGCTAACGGAAGTTGTTCCAAGCAACGATCCGTTCTTGAAAACTTTTATGGTTCCAACACTTTCCGAAGACGTTCCGGTGATGGAAGTGGAGGAAACCGTAAGGTTATTGGTAATGACAGGACATTCGGCACGACCTGAAGGAAATCCTGAGTTGAAAGAATTGACATCGGTGGGATAAAAATTATTGATGATTGCCTGGAAGATATTAGTAAGGTTGTACCCGTAGGCTTGGTCATCTACACCACCTACATCTGCTACGGCATTGTTGCCGATAGCGGGAGCTGGGTTCATGGAGGTTACCGCAACCATGCGAAGTGGAGTGGACGTGGTTACCGAAGGAAAATATTGGGTTATTGCGGAGAAAGGAATAAAGAAATCATAGAAGTGATCGGGTGTACCGCAATTGGTAGTCAGCGCCACCGACTTCTGGGCGTAATTCTCATACGCGAAAGTAGTTTTCAGCACGGGGTTGCTGGTTCCGTCTACATCGTAAAGACTAACCCCAAAATTGGTGCGAAGAACAATTTCAATTTCGAAGCCAGCATTGCCCGCAACGGCATTCGGGTCGGCATGAGCACCGGTGAATCCGAATTTCTGATCGGCATCAATTAAAATACTATAGCCTTTGGAATTGGGTGCGGAGTTGCCCAAACGGAAACGAAACAAGAGGTTACCGTTTGAATCAAAATACGTGAGTACGGGATCTTCATCACCCGAATCAACCAAATCGGTGAAACTGCAATCCGGTCCGCGTTGCGGATCGGCCACCGGTTCAATTCCCGGTACCGTTATCGGCTTGTACAGAATTTCACTTTCCGTTTGGTCATTGGTTTTAAATCCGGCCGTTGTGATGGAAGTGTAGCCATCGCCATTCGGATCAAGAACGGCCTTACCGGTTCCTGCTGGTTTGTAGATCAGGCCGGGGGTTTGTCCAACGGCTTTGGTCATCAGTAGTATACTGATCACGAGGAGAGTTAAGTGTTTCGTCATGGTGTAGATATTTTTCGAAAGGTCTGCACTTAACATGTGCAGGAAATCAGGGTAACCCTGATTCTTAAAAAATCAGGGTTTAGATTGCCCGGGTTGGACCCAATCTGAAATAGTTGGATTCTGTGTAAGAAATGCTGGGTGCACTCCTTGTTGCCATGAAAACTTCTCAGGGTTTACCCTGAGATAAGGTAAATCGCCTGGTTAAATGAATACGCGGTTGAATGCCTGAATGAACCGTTGAATGGTTCTGGTCATAAAAAAAGCCGGAACAAATGGGTTCCGGCTTTAAGGGGTTTTAAGAAGTTGATGGGGTTACATCGCCCAGGCTTTTCCAACTTCCTCAAGCGGCTGACACCCGATATAGCGGCCGGGTACTGCTTCGTATTGCAACACCTGCGTGGCGCCTGGTTGGCTGCTGAAAAAGCCCAGCATGGTGAGTTCCTTCATGGTCAAGACAAAAGGACGAGGTTGTGTTTTTTCCTGGATGGCTTTTTCGTGCTCACCAAATACGTATTCGGTGCGTTTTTCGGTAGAAAGGTTCGGAAAATCAGCGGTTTTGATGAATTCATTCAGTGCATTCACAAATTTGTCTCGGTTTTCTTCCGAGTAACATTCGAAGATCATCTGCTCAATGAAGGCCGGTACACCGGCTTCTTTTGCTCCCGGAGTGTCAGTTTTTGGTATGATGATTTCTGCGACCTCCGAAATCACAAAGGCCTGCTCTTGCGTGAAGAATTGCGGGTTCCAGTCAACCCCGGGTTTGGCTTTACACCCTTTCAAAATACCCAGGATGGCCGGTGCCGAAATTGCACCCCCCATTAAAATGGCGGTGCGCTTGATTACTTCTCGTCTGTTCATAATCCCGAAATTAAAGGTTTTGTTTTTTCATTTCTTCCATAGCGTAGTTGGCTGCGCGAGCGGTAAAGGCCATATACCCAAGCGATGGATTAACACAGGAAGCCGAAGTCATGAATGATCCATCGGTTACAAATACATTTTTGCAGGCGTGCACCTGGTTCCATTTGTTCAGTACCGAGGTCTTCGGATCTTTACCCATCCGGGCCGTACCCATTTCATGAATGCCCAGGCCCATGCCGTGTTGCGAGGGGTTATCATAGGTACGCACATTTTTAAACCCTGCGGCATCCAACATTTCTGCAGCATCATTCGACATATCCTTGCGCATTTTATAATCGTTATCCTTGAACTCGGTGTCGAAGAGCAGCGTGGGCAAACCGTATTTATCTTGCTTATCGCGATTGATGGTTACCCGGTTGGTAGGGTCGGGCAATATTTCTCCAAAGCCCATAATACCAATGGTCCAATTACCGGGAGTGGTAACATCTTCCTTGAGTTGTGCACCAATGCTGGCTTCCGCAATCAGACGTGCCCAGCCCTGGCGACTGGCGCCACCCTGGTATCCAAAACCACGCAGATAATCGCGCTTATCGGAGCCAATGTTTCGGAAACGCGGAATATAAATACCATTGGCCCGTCTGCCGGAATAATATTGATCTTCAAATCCTTCTACCTCTGCGTTTGCGCCTGCGCCTAAGTGATGATCCATAATGTTGCGCCCTAGTTGATCGCTGTCGTTGCCCAAACCGTTGGGAAAACGGTTGCTGATGGAATTTAATAAGATAAAAGTGGAGCCCATCGTTGATGCACATAGAAAAATAACCCGTGCATAATACTCGTATTGTTCTCCGGTTTCTGCATCCAATACTTTTACCCCGGTAGCTTTTCCTTTTTGTTCATCGTAAATCACTTCGTACACAATGGAGTGCGGGCGCAACGTCATGTTTCCGGTGGCTTCTGCAGCCGGAAGGGTAGAGGCATTGCTGCTGAAGTACGCTCCATACGGGCAGCCGCGGCTGCACAGGTTGCGGTACTGGCATGTGCCGCGTTGCGGGCTTTTAGTATGAGCCAACGGTCCGGCCAGGTTGGCAACACGACCAATGGTGAGCAGCCGGCCGAATTTATCCATCATGGATTTTTTCAATTCCTTTTCCACGCAGTTCAACTCCATGGCTTGAATAAACTTGCTGTCCGGAAAGTGCGCCCATTCTTCTGGTTGCCCGCTGATGCCGACAAAGGTTTCAACATAATCGTACCACGGTGCAATTTCCTTATACCGGATAGGCCAGTCGATAGCAATACCCTCTTTCGCGTTGGCTTCTAAATCCAGTTCACTTAACCGGTAACTCTGACGACCCCACATGATGGAACGCCCGCCCACATGATACCCGCGCATCCAGTCGAAGCGCTTGCCTTCTTTTTCCGAATACGGGTTTTCAAGATCGTTTACAAACCAATGCTTGGTGGATTGACGGACGGTGTACCCGGTTCGGTTCTGAACACCTTGTTTCTCCAGATCTTCAGCCGAAAGCTTGTCTTTTAAATAACGATTGTCTTTGTTT
>CAZOYJ010000021.1:14720-27610 GCA_964583905.1 uncultured Roseivirgaceae bacterium | reverse complement strand
TGGGCAAGATAAGAATTCGTGTTGCTTACCAGTGCAACAAGCATGGATCCCCTGCGTTTTAGGAGGGGCACAAGTACCTTAATTTCCGGAGTATTGCCACTTTTAGAGATGCAAATAACGATATCATCCTGCTGGATAACCCCTAAATCGCCATGAATGGCATCCGCAGCATGCATAAAAATGGCGGGAGTACCTGTAGAATTTAAGGTGGCCACAATTTTATTGGCTATAATGGCACTTTTGCCAATGCCTGTAACGACAATTCTGCCTTTTGAAGAATAAATTTTCCGTACACATTCTTCGAAGTCGTTGTCGATAAAATTAATCAGATTTTCAATTGCCCGGGACTCATTTAATAGTACCTCCCGTGCAATATTTTTGATATTTTTTGTTATATTCAATTCTGTTTCAGGAGTTAGTTTTGACACAGACAAAGATAGAAAGATTTAACACTCACCATTGGAATCCGTGAATATGATGTTGGTTGAAGAGAAAGATGAACTAAAACTTAAATTAAAGGAGGTTTTCGGGTATACTACTTTCCGGGGAACCCAGGAAACCATCATCCGCAACATACTAAACGGCAAAAATACATTTGTGATTATGCCCACGGGGGCCGGTAAATCCCTGTGTTACCAGCTACCTGCATTAATGTCGGATGGGCTGGCCATCGTTATCTCCCCCCTGATTGCCCTGATGAAAAACCAGGTCGATCAGTTGAATGCCTACGGTGTGAACGCACGGTTCTTGAATTCCACTTTATCCAAAGGTGAAATTACCCGCCTCAAAAAAGATTGCGTAAACGGAGTAGTAAAACTACTCTACGTTGCACCAGAATCATTGACGAAAGAAGAGAACATTGAATTTCTGAAAAAAGTAAACGTTGCTTTTGTTGCCATTGATGAAGCTCACTGTATTTCCGAATGGGGCCACGACTTCCGTCCGGAGTACCGGAAAATCAAGTCGATGATTCAGCAACTTGGTAACCTTCCGGTGGTGGCGCTTACAGCCACGGCAACACCCAAAGTTCAACTCGACATCCAAAAGAACTTACAGATGGAGGAAGCCGATGTGTTCCTCTCTTCCTTTAACCGCAAAAACCTGTACTACGAAGTACGTCCGAAAAAAGAAACCAAAAAGCAACTCATCAAATTCATGCGCGACAACCGGGGCAAGTCGGGCATTGTGTATTGTTTGAGTCGCAAGAAAGTGGAAGAAATTGCCCGGCTGTTATCGGTAAATGGATTTAAAGCCGCACCCTATCATGCCGGGCTCGATCCGGATGTGCGTGAAAAAAACCAGGATGATTTCTTAAATGAAGAAATCGATATCATCGTTGCTACCATCGCCTTTGGCATGGGTATCGACAAGCCCGATGTTCGGTTTGTGGTGCATTACGATGTACCCAAATCGCTTGAAGGTTACTACCAGGAAACCGGCCGCTCCGGTCGCGATGGGTTGGAAGGACATTGCTTAATGTTCTACAGCCACAACGATTTGAACAAACTTGAAAAATTCAATAAAGATAAATCCGTTCAGGAACGCGAGAATGCGCGCATCCTCCTCCAGGAAATGGAATACTATGCCGAATCTCCGGTTTGCCGCAGGCGGCAGTTGCTCCATTATTTTGGTGAGGAATTCAAGGAAGACAATTGCGGCATGTGCGATAACTGTGTACACCCGCGCGAACGTTTTGATGGAACCGAGGCTGTGAAAATGGTGCTTCAGGCCGTGAAGCAAACCAATGAACGATTCGGGTTAAACCACCTCGTAAATGTTATCCGCGGTATTGAAGATGAATATGTAAAAAGCTACGGCCACTTCGGCCTGGCCATTTATGGGAAAGGAGGCGATGAAGATGCGGATTATTGGAAATCAGTAGTTCGTCAAACGCTGATCTATCAATTCCTCGAAAAAGATATTGAGAATATTGGCGTGCTGAAAATTTCAAAGAAGGGTGAAGCCTTCCTGAAAAAACCGGTGCCGGTTGAATTAGCCCGCGATCATGACTTTACCACCGATATTGAAGACGAGGAAGTATCTTCTGAAAGGGCTCCGATTAATGCCAAGGCCTACGATGGTAAGCTGTTTGAAATGCTGAAGGCATTGCGTAAAAAAGTTGCCAAAGAGAAGAATCTTCCGCCTTACGTCATCTTCCAGGATCCTTCACTTGAAGAAATGGCCACCACCTACCCCACCACCAAAGAAGACCTCGCTTCGGTGAACGGAGTAGGCATGGGCAAGGTAAATAAGTTTGGTAAAGAATTTCTGGAACTTATTCTGCAATACGTTGATGAGAACGATATTGAAACAGCTACGGAAGTAGTGGTGAAATCATCGGTTAATAAATCCAAGACCAAGATTTTCATTATTCAACAAATCGATAAAAAGGTTGATCTCGAAGAAATTGCCGAACTCACCAACCTGTCGTTTGAAGAACTGCTTACCGAAATTGAGAACATCTGCTATTCCGGCACCAAGCTCAACCTGAATTATTACCTTGAGCAGTTGATTGATCCTCAAAAGCAAGACGATATTCACGATTATTTTATGCATGCCGAAACCGACAGCCTGGATGCCGCGCTCAAAGATGATTCATTAGCCGATTATTCGGAAGAAGAAATCCGCTTGATGCGCATTCATTTTATGAGTGAGTACGCCCATTAATTACCTTTTTATGAAATAAAACCTCCAGGGTCTTGATGACTCCGGAGGTTTTTCATTAGGAATCCTTGTACCAATTAACATTTGAATCTTGAATCCTGAATGCCCATCTTTGGGGCTTTTAAATTTTACTCATGAACATCCTGATTATTGGTAATGGCGGACGTGAACACGCCTTTGCCTGGAAGCTAAAACAGAGTGCGCTTTGCGACAGGTTGTTTGTTGCACCCGGCAACGCAGGCACTGCCGGTATCGCACAAAATCTTCCGGTAGCCATAGATGACTTTGAAGCAATCGGAAAAGTTTGCCTCGAACAACAAATTGGATTAGTAGTGGTGGGGCCTGAGGCTCCCTTGGTGAAAGGCATCCGGGATTATTTCGGACAAAACCCACAATTGAAAAACATTCCCCTGGTAGGACCGGGTAAAGCGGGCGCACAGTTAGAGGGCAGCAAAGATTTCTCCAAGCAGTTTATGTTGCGCCATGGCATTCCAACGGCAAAGGCCAAAACCTTTCAGACGGGTGAAGTGGAAGAAGCGATGCACTATCTGAATGCGTGCACTCCCCCGTTGGTGTTAAAAGCCGATGGCTTGGCCGCGGGGAAAGGCGTTGTGATTACCGAAGATCGCGAAGAAGCCAAAGCAACGATTCGCGAAATGCTGATTGGAAAAAAATTTGGCGAAGCCGGCAATAAGGTTTTGGTTGAAGAATTTTTGTCGGGTATTGAGCTTTCTGTTTTTGTGCTGACCGATGGGACCCATTATGTAATCCTTCCGGAAGCAAAAGATTATAAACGGATTGGTGAAGGCGATACGGGTCCAAACACCGGTGGCATGGGGGCTGTGTCGCCTGTAGCGTTTGCCACGCCTGCCTTTATGCAACAAGTAGAGGATCAGATTATAAAACCCACTATTGCCGGACTACAGCAGGAAGGAATCGACTATAAAGGATTTATTTTTATTGGCCTGATGAACTGCCAGGGCAAGTCTTTCGTCATTGAATACAATGCCCGTATGGGCGATCCGGAAACACAAGCTGTTTTTCCAAGAATAAAAAATGATCTGGTTGAATTGTTCCTGGCTACAGCCCGTGGAAATCTTGACAATCAAAAAATTGAGATCGATCCGCAACAGGCAGTAACCGTAGTCATGGTTTCAGGCGGGTATCCGGGCGATTATCCAAAAGGAAAAGTTATTTCCGGATTAAGTAAGGTTACGGATACAATGGTTTTTCATGCAGGCACCAAAATGAACGATGACTCAACCCTTACCGATGGCGGCAGGGTATTGGCGGTTACGGGGTTGGGTGAAACGCTTCATCATGCCCGGGAAAAAGCCTATGACGAGGTTGCCAAACTTAACTGGGATGGAGTATATTTCAGAAAAGATATAGGCATTGATTTGCTGACCCTGCAAAAAAGCAGTCAGAACAGGTAATCAATGCATTTTTAATATAAACTGAGAAAATAATGGCTTGCGCATGTGGAACCGTTTCGGATGGAAAAGTAGCCGGCTGTAAAAATAACGGAGCCTGCCAGACAGGCGGTTGCAATAAAATGAATGTATTCGACTGGCTTTCCAATATGGAAATGCCGGGAAATGATGCGTTTAATATTGTTGAAGTCCGGTTTAAAAACGGTCGTAAAGATTTTTACCGTAACATCGATCATATACAACTTATTACCGGTGATGCCGTAATTGTTGAAATCCAGAACGGGCATCATCTGGGTTATGTCTCGATGCAAGGCGAACTGGTGCGGCTGCAAATGCAGAAGAAGAAAATTGCCAACGATAATGAAATCAAAAAAATTTACCGGTTGGCCCACACCAAAGACCTTGAAAAATACGAAGACGTTAAAAAGCGGGAACTACCCACCCTATACCGCACACGCGAAATCATCCGACAGTTGAAGTTACAGATGAAACTTTCCGATGTGGAGTACCAGGCCGACAATACCAAGGCTGTTTTTTACTATTCGGCCGAAGACCGGGTTGATTTCAGGGAGCTTATTAAAATACTGGCCGGTGAATTTAAAATCCGGGTAGAAATGCGGCAGATCAGTTTACGCCAGGAAGCCGGACGTTTAGGAGGTATTGGTGTTTGCGGCCGCGAGCTTTGCTGTTCAACCTGGCTAAGTGATTTTAAAAATGTGGCCACAAGTGCGGCCCGGTATCAGAACCTTTCACTCAACCCGAGCAAGCTTTCCGGGCAATGCGGCCGCCTGAAGTGTTGCCTGAATTACGAGTTGGATACGTACATGGAAGCCCTGCAGCATATTCCAAAAATTGAAACGCCTCTGTTAACTGAGCAAGGCGAAGCCAAACTTCAAAAAACCGATATCTTTAAAAAGATCATGTGGTTTGGGTATAGCGAGGAAAACACATGGTATCCGCTTAACGTTGAGCGGGTAAATCAAATCCTGGAAATGAATCGTGCAGGCAAGAAGCCCGCCACCCTGGAAGCCGATATGGCCGAGGAAAAAGTTACCATCCAAACCCTGAACAGCGACCTGGAACGGCTCGACAAGAAATTCAAACACTCGGGCAAAAAGAAAAAAAAGAAACGAAGAGATCGAAGAGACGGCCGAGACAGAAGAAATCCTAACCAATCGAAAAAGCAGGGATGAGAGCAGCCATATTCCCGGTTGCCTGCGCGTTGATGATTACCGCATGCGATCCCCACAAGATTTACGAAAGAAATGTAGATTTTAAAAACCGGTACTGGCTGGCCAACGATCAGCCGGCTTTTGACTTCGAAATACCGAATGCAGAAGAAAAGTATAATCTTTATTTCACCGTTCGCAATGAATCGAGCTATCCAAACGCCAACCTGTACTTCACCTACTACCTGATGGAAGACACGGGCGTTGAACTTCAGCGCAAACTGGTTTCAGAATTTTTATTCGATAAGAAAACCGGTCGGCCACTGGGCAGCAGCGGCCTGGGTGATATTTACAGTCATCAATTTTTGCTCTTAAAGGATTTTACCTTTCAGCATCCGGGCAAATACAAAATCCAGGTGGAGCAATTTATGCGTACCGATACATTAAGCGGGATACTTTCTGTTGGTGTTAGGGTAGAAAAATCTTTGAATCCATAAAAAAACCCCGGCATTTCCTGCCAGGGTTTCTTGAGGCATACTTTCAATTTAAATCATCAGGCAGTAGCTGGAACTTTCTTCGGCTCCTGGCCGCTTACCTCCTTATCCAAATCTATTACAATTGGCGCAGCGATAAACACGGATGAGTATGTTCCAACAACTACACCTATAAGCAGTGCGAATGCAAATCCTGATAATACTTGCCCGCCAAATATCAAGAGCACCAAAACCACAAGTAATGTAGTACCGGCTGTAATGATGGTACGCGCCAAGGTATCGTTTATGGCATCGTTAACCAGTTTGCTCTTATCCTGGGTTGCGCCAAATCCAATGTATTCACGAATTCGGTCGAAGATGATCACTGTGTCGTTAATGGAATAACCAATAATGGTTAAGATAGCCGCAACAAACACCTGGTCAATTTCAAAACTCAATCCAAAGAAATTAGCAATCGAAAACGCAGCGAATACAAAGAGTGTATCGTGAACCGTTGCCACAATAGCCCCCGCACTATACTGCCATTTCCTGAACCGAATTAAAATGTAAATAAAAATACCCACGAGTGAGAAAAGACTGGCCTCCCAGGCCGAGTTCTTGATGTCGTCTGCAATAGTAGCCAATACCTTTGACGAACTTGAAATAGCAAAACGATTGTCGTCTACCTGTGCATCGTGTTCGGTGTATTGTTTTCCGGTAATTCCCTGCAGCCCCTCAATCAGTCTTTGTTTAACGATGTCATCGGCTGTATCGGTGTCGTCATCGATCAGGTACGCGGTAGTTACTTTTACAATCGAGTTGCTCCCATAGTTTTTCACTTCCGTACCGGCATTCTCAAAGCTTTCACTGAGCTTAAGTTTCAGATCGGTTGCCACTACCGGCTTATTGAATGAAACCACATACGCACGGCCGCCTTTAAAGTCAACGCCCAGGTTCAATCCTTTAAAAAACAGGAGTCCTAATCCCAGAACAATGATAATGGTGGATGCGATATATGCCGGCTTACTGTTCTTCACGAACTCAAATTTTTTGCGCTTTTTCACTAACCTTGAAATGGCCGTATCAAAGGAAATTTTACTCGCTTCACCCTTGCGCGTCATCCATTCTACAATTACCCGAGAAACATAAACGGCAGTAAAGAAGGAAGTAAGAATACCAATCATCAGGGTGATGGCAAATCCCTTAATGGGGCCTTGTCCTAATACAAACAGGAAGAATGCGGTTAAGAGGGTAGTAAGGTTCGAGTCAAAAATTGTCCAGAACGCCCGCTCATAACCTACCCGGATGGCATCTTTAAGTTTGCGGCCATGCGCGATTTCTTCCTTGATTCGCTCAAAGATCAGTACGTTCGCATCTACGGCCATACCAATGGTTAACACAATACCGGCAATCCCCGGCAAGGTAAGTGAAGCATTAAACTGCGCCAGGATACCGAGAATGAAGAAGATGTTAAACAACAAGGCTACGTTCGCAACAATACCTCCCTTTGAATAGTAAGCAATCATAAAGAGCACCACGAGCAACAAACCCGCAGCCGTAGAAAGCAACCCTTGATTACGGGCCACTTCACCCAGCGTAGGCCCGACAATGGCTTCTTCAACAATTTTTGTAGGTGCGGGCAAGGAGCCCGCCTTAAGAATATTCGCAAGGTCTTTCGCCTCCTCTACGGTAAAGTTTCCGGAAATCTGTGAGTTACCATTTGGAATCTCTCCGTTTACAAATGGCGCTGAGTACACGGTATTATCCAACACAATGGCAATTCGGCCTTGCGGTGTTTTGCTGGAAGCTTCGGCTGTCATTTTTGCCCAGATGCGTGTGCCTGTGGCATTCATCGTCATAGTTACAGCCGGACGGGTGTATTGATCCAGGTCCTGGCGCGCATCGTTAATCACCTCTCCGGTAATTTTTGGCTGACCAGAACGGCCTAAATCAAGGAAATATAACTGAAGGCCTTCCGTAGGGCCATAATCTTTATCGGGTTTATTACCCCAAAATACCCCAACATTGCGGGGAAGCAGGCTTCTGATATCCGAGCGCTTGAACATACGGTTGATCTCCGCAGTGTCGCGAATGGCATACCGGAATGCTCCCGGAGGCGTGCTCTTGGCAAACAAAGGTGACACCGAAAGGTTTTGAAGCGAGTCCAACCCCTGTAAAGTAGTATCACCGGCTGAAGCTGATTGAAGTTGTTTTTCCAGATCGGTAAGGGCTTCATTTTGTTCTGGTTGGTCAGCGGCTACTTGCTCCTGTCCGGTTGGTTTATCCTTCCGTGCAGTTTGTAGTTGCTGTTCCTTAACCATAGCCGCATTAATGGCCATCAAGGAGCTGTTGATGTCGTTGGGCTCAATCACATCCCAAAACTCCAGGCGCGCCACGCCTTGTAACAGTTTGCGCACCCGTGCCGGGTTATCGGCACCCGGTATTTCTACCTGAATCCGACCAGTGCCGGGTAAACGCTGAATGTTTGGCTGGCTTGTTCCAAACTGGTCGATCCGATTTTTCAGGATGGTATACGACCGATCGATGGCGCGCTCAATTTCTTCTTCCACAACAGCAATCACCTGTTCATCCGAATCATTAAGACTGATCCGTCCACGTGTGGTAGTGGAAGCAAATACAGGCGCCAAACGTGCACCCGGATTATCTTCACGATACGATTCAAAAAACAAGGTACTGAAACGCTGCTGACTGGTTTTTTGTTTTTGTTGGGCTTTAACAATCGCCTTAACAAAAGCAGAGTCTTTATTATTTCCACTTAAACCTTTAATAATGTCAATAGGCGACACTTCAAGCGTAACGTGCATTCCACCTTGTAAGTCGAGGCCGCGACTAAGTTCATTATCCTTAACTTCCTTATAGGTAAACTCGGCACCAAACAAATTATACACCGGCTTACTCCACACCGAATCGAGGTAAGCTTGTTTTTTATTCAGATCAATAACGCCACTGGCATCGGTGGCGTAGGCAATAGCGTCTTGCTGCACCCGGTTTGATACAAACGTAAACGACAGGTAGTACAGGCAAAGCGCTGTAACGATAATGGTAAGAACGATTACAAATCCTTTGTTTTGCATAACTCTATAAAAATTTAAAATTCAAGATTAAAGATTCACGGTTTGATGAACCGCATACGTTAGGAATGACTGGGTATTCTCAGGGCGCGTTAGGAGAGATGATATAATGAAAGAGTGCCCTGAATAATTTGCCGGTGGCCGGTTGCAAGACTTCTAGTGCCGGCTTATCGTCATCGGCATCCAGCAAAAATTCTTCGATGAATGAAAAATCATGTTGCAATACAACATGGGTTGAAGATGGAATGGAATAGGATGCCGGCAGGGAAACGTAACTTTCTTCTTCGGGTACCGTACTTTGTTGTTCGGTATCGGCTTTTTGCCCCTGCAAGAGCTCAACATAAACCAATTGTGTATACCCGATTACCAGGGCTGTAAGCACACCGGCCAACAGGGTAACTATGCGTACGTTTTTGAAAGCGCTCATAAAAGGCCTACAAAAGTAGGGAATAGAATCAAAAATGAAAGCGGGGAGCAGGAAAAGTAGCGCTACGGTGTTAAAACGTTCAATTTAGCCCGAATGGCCAACATCAACACTTCCAGGGCGCGGTGAAAGGTGCTGTTGTTCGGGATAACCATATCGGCATTGTGCTTCAGCGGCTCAATTAGTTTTTCATACACCGGCATTACGTGATGGTGATAGCGGTACAATACGTCATCAAGGTCGTAACCGCGTTCTTCACTATCACGCCTGATCCTGCGCGACAGCTTTACATAATCCTTGGCCTCAATAAAAACTTTTAAGTCGAGTTCCTTTTCAATATCCGGAAAGTATTGGATGAATAATCCCTCAATAACGATTATCGGTGCCGGTTTAAACACCAGGGTTTTGGGGGTTGCGTTGGGATTATTAAAGACATATTCGGTTTTGTGCAGAACTTCCCCGCGTTTAAGCTGAAGGATGTCGTGGTGAAATTGTTGGTGATCGATGGCTTCGGGCAAGTCAAAATTTTTAACGCCTTGTTCGTCTTCTTTTTGTTGATCGCGCGGACGGTAATAATTATCCTGCGAGATGAAACAGATTTCCGCATCCGAAAATTGTTCAGCCAGGTTTTTCAGGAAAAATGTTTTTCCCGATCCGCTGCCGCCTGTTATGCCTATGGTATATGGCTTGATCATTCACCCAAATTATGCATTAAAATACAAACAGAACGATTAACTCCCAGCCGGTTTCGAAAGATAATCCACCAGCTTATTTATGGCGATGGCGCGGTGGCTGATCTGATTTTTTTCTGCGAGGGTCATCTCGCCAAAAGTCTTGTCATAGCCTAATGGTTTAAAAACCGGGTCATAGCCAAAACCCGCGGCACCCCGTCTTTTCATTATGATTTCACCTTTCACTATTCCTTCAAACAGCCAATATCCATCCGGGTTAACCAGTGCAATGACTGTTCTGAATTGCGCGTTGCGGTTGGTCAGGCCTTTTAAATTTTTCAGCAGAAGTTCAATGTTATCGTCAGCATTCCGCTGTTCGCCTGCATACCGGGCCGAGTATACTCCGGGAGCGTTATTTAGTGCTTCAACCTCGAGCCCGGTATCATCGGCAAAGCAGGAAACTTTATACCGGTCAAAAACATATTGTGCTTTTTGAAGCGCATTACCTTCCAACGTAGTTTGGGTTTCGGGCAATTCTTCAACGCACCCGATCTCGGCCAAGCCTTTCAATAAAAAAGATGAACCCAATAACGCGTTCATCTCTTCAATCTTGTGATTATTGTTAGTTGCAGCTACCAGTGTTTGCATTATAGGTGGTGCCGATTTTCTTTAACCTGACGTTAAAAATCAAATTGGAGTTTGCGGGGATACTCCCTACCGGAGTACTGCCGTACGCCAACCCGGAGGGTATGTATAAAGTTGCTGAGTCGCCAGTATTCAACAGCGGAATACCCACCTGCCAACCAAAAATTACACCCCTGAGCGGAAAAGACAATTCATTGTTTTGATCAAACAAACTTCCATTAAAGAGCATGCCCTTGTAGCTTGTAGTTACACAATTATCCAGGCTTGGCGATGCGCCACTGCCTTCATCATGTAGAATATACCGGATCAGGTTATCCGGATCGGACAGGGCATCGATGTTGTTATCCAGCAGGTATTTATCAATGGCGGCAAGATCTTTTTCAAGTTGTTCTTCAAAACTTGGCCCCGTGTCTTTATCCAGACAAGCTGCAGTTATTACAATAAGTCCAATATAAATATATAGTTGATAGATTCTGATACTCCTCATTTCTCCTTCGTTTTAACAATTTATTTTACTTCAACCATTTCCAAATCAAAAACCAAAATTGAATTTTCCTTGATCACTTCACTCCGTTGTTGCGGGCCGTAAGCCAGGGTTGAGGGAATATAAAATGTTCCTTTAGCCCCCTTGCTCAGGTATTTTAACGCATCGTGCCAGCCTTGTATAACCCCGGATTGATCGATGGTTACGTCATACGGAGTGTATTGGCGCATGGGGTTATACAAACCGTTTGCTTCGGCAACCGCCTGAACACTGGAATCAAAAAATTGCCCATCCAATAAATACCCGGTGTAGTGTACCGAAACCGTTTGACCTGATTTTGCATTCTCTCCGGTACCGGGCTGGGTGATGACATACCGCAAGCCGGATTCAACTTTTACCGCTTCAATATTATTGTCGGCCAGGTATTGATCAATAATGGCAATGTCCTTGGTAAGTTGTTCTTTATTTAACCGGTTCATCAGTTCTTCCTGGTAGGTCATGAAATCTTCACGGCTCATAATCTCATCAATGCGAATGCGGTAGGTTAAGGTGAGGGTGCTGTCCACCCCCAGAGGAATGGGAGCCTTCACAAGGTCTTTGAAAAATTTAGTTACCGGCATACTAACCATCACACTGTCGCCCTTCGATACCATGCGCAGCATTTGGGTCATGCCATCTTCTGAAGCAATGGCCAGGCTGTCGTTGGTGAGCACGGCAGCGGGCATTTGTTTGGTTTCGCCCCATATTGAATCTTTGGAATCGATAAACCGAAAATGGAAAACCACCACATCGCCTACTTTTGGCAAAACGCCATCTCCCTTTTTAACAACCTTGAACTTCATGCCGCTGGGGGTTTCTTTTTCATTACTGCTGCACGAAACCAGCAAGCCCAGGGCCACAACAATCAACACATTTTGAATTTTCATTATAGTAGGTTTAAATAGTTTACAATTTATTAGTCAGCTGCCAACTGCTGTTTATACTCGGGCAGGATGTTTAAAAATTTCGTCACCGTTTCTTCCAGCGACATTTTAGTTAGCCCTCCTGATGCATTTTTATGCCCTCCCCCGCTAAAGTGCTTTCGGGCCATTTCATTTACAGAGAACTCCCCCAACGAACGGAAGGATAACCTGATCTCATCTTTGCGTTCATAAATCATAACCGATAACCGGATACCCTCAATCGATAAGCCATAATTCACAAAACCTTCCGTATCGCCCGATTGCGATCCGAATCGCCTTAACTCTTCCTGCGACAAGACCATGTAGGCGGTGTTGTATTCAGGAAGTACAATCAGTTTTTCACTTAACACGTACCCCATCAATCGTAAACGTTCCAGGGTGTTGGTGTCGTAAATAAGTTTGGAAACTTTGGTAGGATTGGCGCCAAGTTCCACCAGGTCGGAAGCAATGATAAATTCTTCTTTCCGGGTGTTGTTGTGACGGAATCCACCGGTGTCGGTCATGAGTCCGGCATACAAGCTATCGGCAATATCGGCATCAATCATAGCGCGATCGCCCAACAATACAATCAATTCGTAAACCAGGCCGGCAGTTGAAGCGGAATGAACATCCCACAACTCGAAATCGGCAAAGTGTTCCGGTTCAAGGTGGTGATCGATCAATACTTTTTTCGCTGATGACTCCCGAACCATATTGCCCAGGTTATTGATCCGGCTCAGTGATGAAAAATCAAGGCAGAAAGTTAGCTCAGAATTTTTAACCCAGGCTTCAATCTCTTGTTTCTTCCCATCTTCATAAATAACTACCTCATCATTTCCCGGCATCCAATGCAAGAAAGTAGGATAATCGCTGGGCGAAATCACCACCGGCTGG
>CAZOYJ010000021.1:0-14710 GCA_964583905.1 uncultured Roseivirgaceae bacterium | reverse complement strand
CTAACGCCAACGAAGAACCCAGCGCATCCGCATCAGGCTTGTGATGCATTACGATAACAACCTGTCTGGTGGTGCTTAAATACGCCTGAAACTCGGGTAAATGCGTCATTGCAGAATACGAAGGGGCAAAAATGGATAATTTTAATCCATATTCAAGGTGTGCCCCGACAGGGGCCGGAAATAAAAGTCAGAAAAGGCTGAAAAGGGCCTTCAGACTTTACCCGAAAACCTTATTTTTGCGCCCGCCTGCCGGAGCAGGCCAGCGCAAATTCTTTAAAAACCAAAAAACATCAATGGCAACCAACAGAACTTTTACCATGATAAAGCCCGATGCCGTAGGTGCCGGCAATACCGGGGCAATTACCAAAATGATTGAAGAAGCAGGGTTTCGGATTGTAGCGATCAAGAAAACCCAACTCAGTCCGGAGCGTGCAGGACAGTTTTATGCAATTCATAAAGAACGTCCGTTCTATAATGACCTTTGTACTTATATGTCATCCGGGCCGATTGTTCCGATGATCCTGGAGAAAGAAAACGCAGTAGAAGATTTTCGTAAACTGATTGGCGCTACCGATCCGCAAAAAGCCGAGCCGGGTACCATTCGTAACCTGTTTGCCAAATCCATCGAAGCCAACGCCATTCATGGTTCGGATAGCGATGCCAATGCTGCCATTGAAGGCAACTTCTTTTTCTCGCAGCTTGAGCAATTCTGATTAACCTAAATTTTTATCAGGAAGAGGATGCCGGAATGCATCCTCTTTTTATTTTCGATAAAATTCATCCAGCTTTTCCAGCAACCTCAACTGCCCGGTAGCCCGGTTAAGATTCTGATGCGGATATCTCGTTTGAAAATACACATCCCCCTCCAGGTAATCGGTTAAAAACCGCAGCGCGATTATGTACGTCATCATTAACCCGGAAAAAGGTATGGCCGATTTTTCTTCTTCAGTCAACACCATATCCATTTCCGCGAGGTAGCCCGAGATGAGCGCGGAGAAAATTTCTTTGCGGATTACAATTTTTGAAAAGTCTTTTTCTTCTTCGCCTGCCGGACTTACAAACGTGCGCACCATATCACCCAGGTCGTAAATAAAATAGCCGGGCATAAGTGTATCCAAGTCGATAACACAGGCCGCCTCGTGCGTGTGGTTGTCAAAAAGAATGTTATTGATTTTGGTGTCGTTGTGGGTGATCCGAAGTTTTAATTTTCCACTCAAGATCAATTGTTTATACTCCTCTAGGAGATAGGCAAAATGCCGGCACAGGTTTATGGCATCACCTGCTTGTTCGGTACGATCGGCTGACGTTGAGGCAAGCACATTTTCAAACTGTTCGTATCGCCAACCCAAATCATGAAACCGTTCAATGGTTGGGTAAAATTTTGCAGGGTCGCATCCATCCAGGTAACGGGTAAGCCGGGCAAACCCTTTAGCCGCTTCAAAAGCTTCTGATGCGGTTCGGATTTCATTTACGGTATACGTGTTTTCTATAAACGGGAGCAACCGCCAGGGATAACCTTCGTCATCGTACACCAGAACCGATCCATCCCGGGCCGGGAGAATGGAAAGAAAACGATACTCCGGGTAATGTGTGTTCAGGTAACTTGCCGCCTGATTGATGTTGTGTGAAATCAGTTCAGGCTTTTTAAAAACATACTGATTGATGCGTTGAAGTATAAAACTTTTGCCTGCACTCTCAACTTTAAATGTTTTATGAATGTGGCCTGAACCGAAAGGCTGTATTTCATGTAAGCCGGAAAAACCATACGCTGATAAAACAGAAGCCGGAACCATGGATAACGACTACCAAAGCTTTTCCGGATACGCACCACTGGCAACCAGCGCTTTTATTTTTGAGGAAACATCCTCCTTATCTTCTTTGTAGGTTACCCCAAACCAGGTGCTGCCTCCCGAAATGACTTTGATTTTTCCTGCTCCTGATTTTACCAGTTGGTTGGCCACAATGGGGATAAAGAACTCAGCTTTTGCATTAGCTGAGTTTTCTTTTAGAAATTCATGAAATAGTTTTTCGGTATACGGAAAAATAGTGGGATAGAATCCCCAGAAGTTCATAGAGGTTTTTGCTTCCGGTTTTAACTCCACATCACCGGCAGCTTCTCTAGCAAGAATTTTCCCGTCAACCCGGCCAACATTGGTTCGTTCCACCACCGAAGTCAGGTAACCATCAGCATCTTCTTCGCCCACACCCCTCGACACCGTTCCGAAATCAGACAAAACATCTTTCAGGGTATAACCCACCAGCGTGTGGTGACCTTGTGTATCGCTCCTGAAAAATTCCGACACCGCACGAAAAGCTTCCTGACCATAAAAGTCATCGGCATTGATAACGGCAAAAGGCTCGTGGATGGCATTTTTTGCACACAACATGGCATGTGCGGTACCCCAGGGTTTAGTGCGTTCCGTGTTCCTGAATTCCTGCGGAACCAGCGTGTCAAGCGACTGGATAACAAAATCAACCTCCACTTTATCTTTCAGCTTTGGAAGAAAAATTTCTTTCACCGTTTCCAGAATTTCCTCGCGCACAATAAACACCACTTTGGTAAACCCCGAACGGATGGCATCAAATAAAGAGTAATCCATAATGGTTTCACCGTTAGGCCCAAAGCCATCAATTTGTTTGATGCCGCCATACCGGCTACCCATACCGGCTGCCAGTACAAGAAGAGTGAGGTTTTTCGGGGTGCTCATAATGTTTCGTTTTATTTGCCTATTATCGAACGTTAAAAATAGACTGTATGGAGCAAACGCCCAACCGCTATACCTACTCGATTGTCATAATCGGGATATTATTTTTCATTTTCGGATTTGTCACCTGGCTGAACGGAACACTCATTCCATTCTTAAAACTGGCCTGCGATTTAAAAACCGATGCCCAGGCGCTGCTGGTTACGTTTGCATTTTACATGGCGTATTTTTTTCTGGCCATTCCCTCCTCGTATATCCTCAACAAAACCGGATTCAAAAAAGGAATGGCCCTGGGCCTGCTGGTTATGGCCGTGGGGGCCCTGTTGTTTGTGCCGGCCGCCAATAACCGCAGCTTCGCGCTTTTTCTTACCGGATTGTTTGTCCAGGGCATGGGACTTTCGCTTTTGCAGACAGCGTCCAATCCGTACATCTCCATCATCGGACCCATTGAATCGGCTGCGAAACGCATTTCCATTATGGGCATCTGTAATAAAGTGGCCGGGGCACTCAGTCCGTTAATTTTAAGTGCGATCGTGTTAAGCGGTGCCAGTGAGGTGGAGGCTCAAATCACTACAGCGGTGGATGCCCAAACGAAGGTGCAGTTGATGGAGTCGCTTGCGCAACGGGTTATAACCCCCTACATCATTATGGCCGGAGTGTTGCTGGTGCTTGCGCTGATGATTCGCTTATCGGCCTTACCGGAAATTGAAACCGAATCGGAAGAATTATCGGATACGGGATTATCCAAAACCAAAACCAGCATCCTGCAGTTTCCGCACCTGGTGCTGGGCGCCATTTGCATTTTCCTGTACGTGGGTGCCGAGGTAATGGCTGGCGATGTTATCGGTCCTTACGGGAAAGCGCTGGGCATGAGTTTGGACCAAACTAAAAATTTCACATCGTATACGTTGTGGTCGATGGTGGTGGGCTACATCATCGGCATTATTACCATTCCGAAATACATTAAGCAGGAAGATGCGCTGAAGTACTCGGCCTTAACCGGAATTTTGTTTTCTATACTTGCCTACGCCACTTCGGGGTACATCAGTATTTTGTTTATTGCGTTGCTGGGCCTGGCCAACTCTTTAATGTGGCCTGCTATCTTTCCGTTGGCGATTGACGGACTTGGCCGGTTTACAAAAATCGGATCGGCTTTGTTGATTATGGGCATTGCCGGAGGCGCCATTATCCCACAGGTTTATGGATTGCTGGTAGATGTTGATGGCTTGGGCTTTAATTCACAAACGGCATTCTTCTGGTGTGTGCTGCCGTGTTATTTGTATATACTCTATTACTCGACAACAGGACACAAAGTGGGTACGGCAAAAAAATAATTATCCATTACGTTGTTGTCCGATAGGATCGGTATTTCCGTGTCCAATTCCACAACCCGAACGCGGCAATAAAACAAAACACCAGGTATTCAATTCCTACAAACTTGATTCCTTTCATAAAATACATGTAGGTAGCCACTACATCTATAATAATCCAGATCATCCAGCTTTCTATTTTTTTCTGGATCATCAAAAATGTAGTGATGATGCTCATGACGGTGACAAACGAATCGAGGTAGGGAAACGCGCTGGGTTTGCTGAACACCACCGGAAACCACTCATGCAACCGGCTGGCCAGGGAACCAAACAGAAAGGTTCCTGCTAACCCAATGATTGCGAGCAGGACCAACTGCCGGGTAGGCATATAACTGACTCGCAATTGCTTTTTGCGGTCTTCTTCAAAAGGCCTGGGGTGCGCCCACCGCCACCATCCGATAAGGTTGGTTACAAAAAAGAAAACCTGCAGAAACATATCGGGGTAAAGCTGCACCTGGTAAAACAGGAAGAAGAAAAGGGTAACGTTGATTAAGCCCAACGGCCAACTCCAGATGTTAGCCTTCGAGGCGAGCCACACAGCAATAAACCCGGCAATGGTGCCGAAGAACTCGAGGTAGCTCATTTTGTAACCCCATACCGTAAAAAAAATATGCTCAATGCTAAAGAAGTCCATCCGGTTTAATTACGATTCAATTTGCGGCCAAACTTAACGAAAGATGAGAAAGTTTAGGCCGGTTCTTCCATTGGGTGCATTAGCGGTTCACAAATAGTTTGTATCTTTGAAATAAGGCGAAAGATTATGGAATACCTGATTAAGACAGCATCCATTGGGGGAATGACGGAAGCGGAGTTTTTTAATTTCTGCCAGGAAAACAACAACCTCCGGTTTGAACGTAATGCAAAGGGAGAAATACTAATTATGGCGCCAACAGGATCAGAAATGGGCAGCTACAATGCTGACGTTAATGGAGAACTTGTTATCTGGAACAAACAAAAGAAAGCAGGCCGCATATTTGATTCCAATGCCGGTTTTACGCTTCCGAACGGTGCCGTCAGGGCGGCTGATGCGGCTTTCATTACACACGAAAGATGGAACGCTGTACCTCCTGATGATCGTAAAAAGTTCGCCCACATTTGTCCGGATTTTGTACTTGAAATTCTTTCAGAAAATGATGATTTCAAATCCCTGCAGAACAAACTGAAAGAATGGATAGACAACGGGTGCAAGCTGGCCTGGATGATTCACCCGGAGAAAAAAGAAACTTATATATACCGGAAAAACGGGGAGATAGAAATTAAACCCTTTACTGTTGCCCTGGACGGTGAAGATATTCTGCCGGGATTTTCACTGGAATTGACCAAAATTTTCCTGGAGTGAGATGCTCCACAAAAGTATTTTATCAAGGCGAAATAAAAACTCATTCAGAAGTGCGCATAAGTTCAAATTGTTTCCTTTACGCCATACTTCAGGTATTGTTAATTGAATATGTACCCGCACAAAATATTGATATCTCAAAAGTAGTGGATGAAAATTCGGAATGGAGCGAAGGGGCAGTGTTGTTGACGAATGGTGAAAAACTTAATGGGTTGGTGAAATTTAATACTAAAACAGGTTTATTAAGTTTTGAGAGCGGCTCGATATCAAAATCCTTTACTCCACGAAATGTCTACAGCTTTGAATTTTTTGATGCTGTGCAAAATAAAAAAAGAAATTTTATTTCCGTAGAATGCGAAATCGATAAACCTGCAAGAAGCGCTAAAGATCGTAATGCACCGACTGCAAAAACTCCTGCCTTTTTTGAAATACTCATGGAGTTCCCATCATTCGCACTCCTTTCAACAGTTGGTCAGATGCAGCTAAAAACCGGAACATCACAAGGAGGCCCGATCTATAATCAAACTACCAACACCTGGCAAAATAACGTAATTGGATCTGCAGCTACCTCCTATTCGCAAACCGAAACGCTTCTGATTTTTGATGCGGACGGAAATGTTAGCCCCATTCTTGATATTACAAATCAAGAAACAGATCGCCTTTTCTTTGACTCCAAAAAAACCAAAGCTAAAAGTATTGATAACAAGGTTTTAGAGAAGTGTACGTCACCCCATTTTGAAAACCTTGAGTCGTATGCCAAAGAAAACAAGCTGAATTTTAAAAGAAAGGATGATCTTCTTAAGATACTTATGTATTATAAAACGCTCACATCGGATTAAAGATGCGGACATTCATTACTTTATCTCCACTGAGCCATGAGAAGTATAAATATCATTTTAAGCTTACCTGTAGTCAGTTACTGTTGTCTTTCCAAAACAAATCGTCCCGCCATAAGGCGTGCGCAAATCGCGGAAGAGCCAGCAATTCACCCAAACAATGCCGCTCTTTACCTGGGTCGATAAAGCCCTTTTCATAGAAATTTATCTTGATTTTCAGCATTATAAAGTAATCTTTTACAAGCCAAGCCAAAGGTTTTCAATACGTTACGTTACTTTTTGTATTTTTGGGAATCAGATTCCCAATTGTACATGGTTACCCGTGAAGCTTCCGAAACCCTCGCAACCCTGGCTAAACAATTCCGGGCTATTGCTGTTGTTGGGCCCCGGCAAAGCGGGAAATCTACTTTGGTGAAGCATCTCTTTCCGGAAAAAAAATATATCACGCTTGAGAATCCTGAAGAACGCGAACGGGCAGCAGGTGATACCCGCGGTTTTCTGAAACAATTGCCCCAGGGAGCTATAATCGATGAAGCCCAGCGAGTTCCTGAACTATTTAATTACCTTCAGCAGGTTTTGGATGAAAGCAATGAGCGGGGGAAATTCATTCTAACTGGATCTAATAATTTCCTGATGCTTGAAAAAATCACGCAAAGCCTGGCGGGCCGCATTGGGTATATCGACTTGCTGCCGTTAAGCCTCACGGAAATTTTTTCAATCCCCGGCCAAACAAAACAAGTGGACGAAATTATTTTCAACGGAGGTTATCCACCGGTTTGTTATGAAAACATAAAACCTAAATTCTGGTTTCCCGCATACGTACGAACCTACGTAGAACGCGATGTCCGTCAGATTAAAAATATTACAGACTTGTCGCTTTTTCAAAAACTTTTATTCCTGTGTGTAGGACGAATCGGGCAGCAGCTTAACCTGAGCAACCTTTCCATTGAGTGCGGAGTTGACCACAAAACCATACAATCCTGGTTGACAATTATGCAAACCAGCTACATCATTCACTTACTGCAGCCCCATCACAAAAACTTTTCAAAACGTATTGTTAAGTCACCTAAGCTTTACTTTTACGATACAGGTCTTGCCTGCTCCTTATTGAGTATCCAGTCAGCTGAACAACTGCAGTATCATGCTATGCGAGGCGCATTGTTTGAAAATCTGATTGTTAATGAACTTATCAAGCGAAGATTCAACCAGGGCTTACAAAGCAATCTTTTTTATTGGCGGGATGTCAGCGGTCATGAGTTGGATGTTATCCTTGATTTTGGAAATGAGCTGATTCCAGTTGAAATAAAATCCGGAATGACGGTTTCATCAGACTTTTTTAATGGAATAAAATTCTGGCAAAAGCTTACCGGAATAAAAAAAGGATATGTGGTTTATGCCGGTGAAGAAAATTATACGAATCAAGGAATTAATGTGGTAAGCTGGACAAACGCACCCGCTATAATTTCACACACACATTCTTCGCCTCCGTAAAAAACCGCAAGGCCTCCCAACCCCCTTCTCTTCCTACTCCACTTTGTTTCATCCCACCAAAGGGCGTGCGCAAATCGCGAAAGAGCCAGCAGTTCACCCAAATGATGCCGCTCTTAATTTGTGCAGAAACACGGTGGGCCCGTTTTAAATTCTCCGTCCAGATCGTGGCCGATAACCCATACGCAGTGCTGTTAGCAAGCGCAATAACTTCTTCCTCGGTATCAAACGGCATGAGGGTTACTACCGGGCCAAAAATTTCTTCCTGGTTGGTGCGGCACCGATGATCTAACCCAACGATTACGGTAGGCTCAACAAAATAACCCCCGGTACACCTTCCCTGAAGTTTCACCTGGTTACCACCGGTTAAAATTTTTCCGCCCTCCTGTTTTGCCAGGTTGATATACCCCAGCACTTTTTGCAGGTGCGCTTCCGACACCAATGCCCCGATACGCGTGCGCTCATCCTGCGGATCGCCCACCGTCAATTTTTTTGTGCGCTCAACAAATGCTTCAACAAACCGATCGTATAAACTCCGTTCAATAAAAATGCGCGACCCGCACAAACAGATTTCGCCCTGGTTGGAAAAGGAAGATTGCACCGATATGCTGACGGCTTGTTCGAAATCGCAGTCGGCAAAAATGATGTTGGGATTTTTTCCGCCCAGTTCAAGCGAAAGTTTTTTAAACATGGGCGCAGCAGTAGCCGCAATTTTTTTTCCGGTTACGGTGCCACCGGTAAAGGAAATAGCGGTAATGTCAGGATGTTCAACAATGGCCTGCCCGGCTGTTGGTCCGAGACCGTGTACAATGTTTAATACACCGTTGGGCAACCCCGCCTCCAAGCATAATTGCGAAAACATAAAGGCCGTCATAGGGGTAAGTTCGGATGGCTTGGCTACCACGGTGCAACCTGCCGCCAGCGCAGGTGCAATTTTCCAGGTGAATAAATATAATGGGAGATTCCAGGGTGATATACAACCCACCACGCCAACCGGTGTGCGGCTGGTGTAATTGATGGCTTCATGGCCGGTGATGTGGGCCTCGGAAGAAAAATGGATAGCGCCTGTTGCAAAAAACCGCATGTTGGCAGAGGCCCGCGGAATGTCAACCGCTTTGGCCAGCTTAACCGGCTTACCTTGGTCGGTACTTTCGGCAAGGGCAAGTTTATCGAGGTCACGATCAATCAAATCGGCAATTTTTAAAAGAATGGCCGAGCGCTTCTCAACGGGCTTGGCCGACCAATCCGGAAAGGCTGCTTTTGCGGCATCAACGGCCAACTGAACATCGGCAGTGCTTGAATCGGGCACCAGGCTATACGGTTTGCCCTCAGCCGGATTGATGTTTTCGAGGAAGGCCCCGCTTTGCGCCTCCAGCAACGCACCATTTATGTAGTTTTTTATGCGGATCATTTTCGTATGGAAGTATTCTTCAAATATAGTTGTTTGCGCATACCGGGATTTAGGTATTTTTCGGGCGAATTCAGCTTGTACATGCTCAAAAGGAAGGTAATTATTTGTGAAGATCACGCCATTGTTTATGCGGGGCTGAAACTTCTGCTCGATCAGTCGCCCCGGTATGAATTAACCGGCTACACGCAAAAAGGTGCTGAACTGATTCCGTTGATCAAGGAACATCATCCGGATATTCTCATCCTGGATCTTAACCTGCCCGACACCGATGGATTTACGTTGCTCAAATCGGTCCGGCAATTCAATTCAACCCTGCGCATTGTTATCCTTACCATGTACCAGGATGACCATCTCGTTCAACGTGCCCGGCAGGAAGGCGCCAATGCTTACCTGCTGAAAAATGCCAGCAACGAGGAGTTACTGAATACCCTTAACAACCTGGATCACCTTGAATTCTATATTACACGCGAACTGGAACAGGAGATGGACCGGAAAAAATTGTTCCAGGATGCGTTTGCCCAAAAAATGAAACTCACCAGGCGCGAAATTGAAATCATCCGGCTTCTGGCATCCGGTAAATCTTCGCCACAGGTATCTACTGAATTATCCATCAGCGCCTATACCGTTGATACCCATCGCAAAAATATTTTTCGCAAATTGGAGATCAATAACATTGCCGATTTGGTGAGGTTCGCCCATGACAATAAAATCATCTGACTGTATTCTTCTTGCCTTTCTCCTTTGTTTACCGGTATGGAATAGTCTGGCACAAGATACAATTACGGTAAGTCCGTCCATTGCCAGATTGGATGTAATCCAGGCAGCCCTCGTAATGCCCACCCAACAAGCAACCCTTACCCCGGATGAAGCCTGGCCATTGTTGCAACAACACGCGGATGCTCCCAAAAAAACTGCTGTTGGTTTTACGGCCGATATTTTCTGGATCGGGTTTTCAGCTTTTAACCCATCGCACATTACTGTTAATCAAATAATCGAAGTTGATAATCCACAAATCGATTGGCTTTATGTGTACGAAAGCGATTCGTCCGGAATATTCACCCTGCTTGCCGAAACAGGCGATAAGTTTCTGTTTGCTCAGC
Source organism: uncultured Roseivirgaceae bacterium (assembly GCA_964583905.1). Classification (GTDB taxonomy): domain Bacteria; phylum Bacteroidota; class Bacteroidia; order Cytophagales; family Cyclobacteriaceae; genus UBA2336. Next base: position 4,464 of record CAZOYJ010000021.1, on the reverse strand, counting down.
GCCCGATCCTGCACCGGAACTTTGCCATCCCCCTGACGCTTGAACCTGGCGAAACGAAATCCATCCTGATTAAAATCGACAAGCGAAACAGCTCGCTTATTATGCCGGTTTACCTGTGGGATGAAAAAACGTTCCACGAAAAAACCTATACCGAAAATTTACGATTCGGAATCTTTTTTGGCATCATCGGCTTGTGCCTGATCTATGCGTTAATGGCCTTCCTGTTTTTACGCCAGGCCATTTTCGGCTGGTACTTTGTGCTGGTATTCGTAACCGCTGTTTATTTGTTTACCGCACTTGGCTTTTCCTTTCAATACGTCTATCCGAACCTGCTCGATTTTAACAGCTACCTCCGGGTTTATGTCATTGTGATTTTATTCTTTTGCATCGTTAAATTTTCGCAGAAGTTCCTGAGCCTTAACCTTCATCAGCCGCGATTAAACCGTGTCATTAATTACCTGCTTATTTTCCTCGTGATCTATTTTTTCATCAGCTTTTTTTTGTTGGATTTTATGAGCCGGCACTCCCTGATCTTCATTCCTTTCACAAATTTTTTCCAATTGTGCAGCGGGTTGCTGCTGGTGATAGCCGCAATTAGAAGTTACGCGCAACAGCCTGTAACGGTGGCCATTTACTTTACGGCCTGGGGCACGCTTATGTCGGGGTATGCCATCATGACCATTTCCGAATTTGGCTGGATTCCGGTTGAAACCTTACCGGTTCATCCGGTGTTGGTCGGATCATCCATGGAAATTCTGATTTTCTCGGTTGGCCTTACCTATCAGATCAGCAAAGTTTACAACGAGCGAAACCAACTTTCGTTGAACATGGCCAAACAACAAAAAGAATTACTGAAGGCGTACGTTGAAGGCTCGGAAAAAGAACGCGAACGCATTGCCCGCGAACTGCACGATGACATCGGCAGCCGGTTAGGCAGTTTAAAACGCTTTATCACAACCCACACTTCATCGAACCAAACGCTGGAAGAACAGATTGACATCCTTTGCCGGGATGTACGTACCATGTCGCACCAACTCACACCACCCTCCATGCGCATTACAGGATTGCGGCAACTGATCCGGCAATTGGTAGACGAGACCCCACAGGAAACCCTTCGCCTGGATGTACAGTTTTACGATGTTCCTGAAACCCTTCCGGCCGAAACCAACCATCACCTTTACCGGATCGTACAAGAAGCCATTGCCAACGTTATCAAACATGCCGGGGCAACTGAAATGGACATTCAATTTTTTGTGCACGAAAATGAATTGGTGATGACGCTTGACGACAACGGTAAAGGGTTTAACGTCCATCATCAATCAGGTGGCATAGGATTACTGAACATGCGCACCCGCACGGAAACCCTGAACGGTCAACTGGAAATCAGCAGCAGCCCGGGTAATGGAACGAATATCCTGATTCGTATTCCGCTTTAAAATTTCCGCGAGAAAAACACGCTAAACCCCAATGTCTGTCACTCGGCTTCAAATTACTATCTTTGCGCAGCATGAAGCTGATGGACATTGTTTTGCTATCCTTATCGGTTGTTTTTCTGATTGTTGGCATCCACCAGTTGATCACGCTTGGGTTGGCCCATGCCTATTGGGCCATAATGCTCTCCATCGTGTTGTTCTTTGTACTCCAGTATCGCAAACGCAGGTAGTATGGATCCGGGCTTGGTTGTACTCATATTCCTATCACTCGCTTTCTCTTTCTTTTTTTCAGGAATTGAAATTGCCTATTTATCCTCCAACAAACTGCAAATTGAATTGCAGGGACAACAAGGTAAACTTTCCGGAAAAATATTCTCGAAGTTCATCAAAAAGCCTTCCCTGTTTATTGGCACCACACTTATCGGCAATACCATTGCCCTGGTGCTGTATGGAATTTTTATGGCTCAACTGGTGGAACCACATCTTGAAGGCTGGTTACCCGAACACATCCGAAATGAGGCAACGGTGCTTTTATTGCAAACCTTGATTGCTACCATTATCGTACTGGTGTCGGCAGAGTTTCTGCCTAAGAGTTTGTTCCTGATCAATCCTAACCTGATGCTGGCGGCCCTGGCTGTGCCGTTCAATGTGGCTTTTTACATCCTATCTCCGCTGGTTTTCTCCATCATGGCGCTATCGCGATTTGTTATTACCAAAATTTTCCGGCAAGAGTACTCGGATGAAAAGCCCGTCTTTGGGTTAACCGATCTGAATAATTATCTGAAAAACATGTTGTCGGTAAAACATGAAGACGAAAACATTGCGCTCGATAAAAAAATATTTCACAATGCACTCGAATTCAAATCGGTAAAGGTACGCGAGTGCATGATACCCCGAACAGAAATAGTTGCCGTTGACTTGCAGGACGATATGGACACACTCACCAAAGCGTTTGTAGAGAGCGGTCATTCCAAAATACTCGTGTATAAAGAAACCATAGATGAGGTGATCGGGTACTGCCATTCTTCTGAGTTGTTTAAAAAGCCCTCTAAAATTGAAGACATCCTCACCCCCATCATCATTGTACCGGAAACCATCCTGGCCAATGAGCTGATGATCCGGTTTATTAACGAACAGAAAAGCATTGCCCTTGTGGTGGATGAATTTGGCGGCACTTCGGGCATTGTTAGCATGGAAGACGTAATTGAAGAGATCTTTGGAGAAATTGAAGATGAACACGATGAAGATCACCTGGTAGAGCAGCAACTGGACAAACACACCTGGCTGTTAAGCGCCCGGCTTGAAATCGATTACCTTAACGATGCCTACGGCTGGCAATTGCCTACCGGTGAATACGAAACCCTGGGTGGGCTCATCCTCAGTTACATGGAAGACCTGCCCAAAAGCGGAGAAACCATTTCCATGCCCCCCTTTACCTTCACCATTCAATCCACACTCGAAAACCGGATTGACACCATCCGGCTAACGGTAACACCGGAATTGTAATTTCGGATTAATTGCAACATTCTTAAAATCAAATACTTACCCGTAAATCATTATTCGGTATTTTTTCAAAAGCATATTTTTCTAATCCATAAAGGGGGTTAAATTTGCGGTCTTTAAAAATTGACTTATGGCATTTATTGGAACGTTGAGGAACAAGATGGGTACGTGGGTAGTGGTCTTTGTATTTGTCGCTATTTCGGCTTTTGTTCTGGGAGATCTATTCAGCAGCAATTCGTTTATGTTTACGGATGACTCCGTTGGCGAAATTGCCGGACACACAGTATCCTTAAAGGAATATCAGCAAGCCCTTCAGGAGCGCGAAGCCAACTTTATGATGTACGCGCAACGCCAGCCCACCGACCGCGACATGCCCATGCTGCGTGAACAGGCCTGGGAAATCCTGATTTTACGCCATGCCATTGAAGAACAATTTGATAAGCTCGGAGTAAAAGTTACCGATGATGAGTTGGTGGATATGATTTCCGGTAAAAACATCAGCGAAAGCATCCGGTCATCGTTTGTAAACCAGCAAACCGGTCAGTTCGACCGCAACATGCTGGCCATGTACATCAACCAGATCAAAACCTTGCCCATGAACGCCCCCGACCGGATACAATGGGAAGTTTTTCAACGCGACCTGAAGCCCGGCCGTGAGCGTATTAAGTACGAAAACCTGTTGATTAAAAGCGCTTATGTAACCATGGCCGAAGCCGAACGCGACTACCATTTGCAAAACGATGTAGCCGAAATCAAATACTTATTTGTACCCTATTACGCGGTAAGCGATTCGTTGGTTAACGTTACCGATGCCGAACTAAAAACTTACTACAATAAGAACAAAGAAAAGTACAAAACCGAACAAACCCGCGATCTCAAATACGTAACCTTCCCGGTGGTAGCTTCTGCCGATGATTCCCTGGCCATCAAAGAAGAGTTAACCCGCCTGGTATCTGACTTCAAAGCAGCCCAGGATGATTCGGTGTTTGCGGTTATTAACTCCGATAACAGCGGTGCTTTTGGAAGATATACCTACGGAACCTTACCCGAATTTGTCGACAAAAACAAGCTGCAACCCGGTGAAGTAATCGGTCCGTTTCTGGATGAGGATACGTATAAACTTGTAAAGGTTTCAAGCATTGGCAAAGACACTATGTATAATGCGCGCGCCAGCCACATCCTGATTCGTTGGGACGATGAAAGCGAGGCTTCGAAAAAAGTTGCCCGCGACAAAGCCCGCGAAATTTTAAAAGACTTAAAAGCTGGCGCTGACTTCACCGCAAAGGCCCGTGAATTCGGATCAGACGGAACCGCTGCCCGTGGTGGTGACCTCGGGTGGTTTACCTCCGGAACCATGGTAAAGCCATTTGAAACGGCCGTGTTTTCCGCCACCAAAAAAGGATTGCTGAACGATGTGGTGGAAACCGAATTCGGGTATCACATCATTGATGTCACCGAAGTAAAAGACAACAATTTCTTTTCATTAGCCATTGTTGAGCGGAATATCCTGCCCAGCGATGCCTCTATC
>CAZOYJ010000020.1:0-27898 GCA_964583905.1 uncultured Roseivirgaceae bacterium | reverse complement strand
ATATTGAAGTCAACTATTTATTCCTGGGACTGATTACCGGAATCTTCCTTATCTGCTTTTTGTTCGGCTCCTTCATTCTCATCAATAACCGCGACTGGCTTTTTGTCTTTTATATCGGTTATATATTCACAGCCTGTGCATGGTTATGGACAACGGAAGGATTGGCCTTTCAATTTCTTTGGCCCAACTCACCGGAATGGGCAACGCGGCTGGGGCCGGGAATCAGTGCCGTATCGGCTTGCTTTTTTATTGCCAACTGTTTGCAGTTCTGTAAACCGTATGATGACTCGAGTCTGATACGCAAAATTAATTTAGGTATACTCATCTTCATTTGTTTATGGAGCAGCGCTCCCTTCATGCCCTTTATTCCGCTCACGGAAAAAACCATGGCCATTTATTTGACGGTGTATTTTACCACGAATTTGATTATCGCGGCCTTGCTGGTCAGTTACCTGCTCTGGTTGGCTGTGCGGGGCAACCGCATCGTGCTCTATTATTTCTTTGCGGTGTTGGTTACCATTATGTCATCGGTGGCTATTGTATTGCGGGGTGAAGGTATCCTTCAATTGCCGCTTTCATCAGGGTCTATTTTGGGGCTTGCCTATGTAGTTGAGCTGATCCTTATGACAGCCGGTATCGCCCGCCAGTTTTATATTTATCGCAAAGAAAAAGAGGAAACGCTGACTGCCTACCTGGTGCAACAAAAATCCATGACGGAAAAAATTCTTCAAACACAGGAACTGGAGCGTGTTAGGATCGGCCGCGAATTACACGATGATATCGGGGCCGGCCTCACACAAATCAGTTTAATGAGTGAGGTAGTCAAGCGAAATGTGCAAGCGAGTGCATCCAGCCCGAAAGAAGTCGAAGATATTGCTCTTATTTCCAGGCGGTTGGTCAATAGCATGGGTGAAATAGTTTGGGCGCTTAACCCGGAAAATAAAACACTGGATCAGCTGATGATTCACATGCGCGAGCAATTACATAAACTTCTGGAATATGCCCGCATTAACTACACCATTCAACTTCCGGCCATCGAAGAGCCTGTGCCCTTAAACAACATCCAGCTTCGCAATACATTACTCATCACCAAAGAACTTGTGAACAACGCCATTAAATACAGTCAGGCTAAACATATTATCGTGCGGGGCGAATGGGTAAACCGGGTGCTGACTATTGAAATAACAGACGATGGTGTCGGCATGGACCTCGCCACAGTGAAAAAAGGAAACGGATTTCGAAATGTGCAGCGAAGAAGTGATGAGTTGAATGGAAAATTCTGCCTCAAATCACAACCCGGACTCGGAACCATTTGCCGTTTATCGGTTACTTTTTAAGTCTACTACTTTTTTCACATTGCAGGACCCCGAAATTCTTACGTACTTTCCTAAGCATGACCGTAAAAATTAATTCAATCGCCATCATCGAAGATGACAACCAGATCCGGAATTACCTGGCCGATCAGATCAAACTAAGTAATGTTGTGGATCGAATTGAAATGTTTGATAATGCCGAGAGCGCCCTCTCCAAACTTACGGCCAATCCCGTAACGGTTGCTTTGTTCGATGTACAATTGCCGGGCATGAGCGGTATTGACTGCATCCAGCGATTGAAATTAATTCACCCGAAAATGGAGATGATGGTGCTCACCGTGTATGACGATGCCGAAATCGTTTTCAATGCCTTAAAGGCAGGCGCAACCAGTTATTTATTGAAGAGCACACCACCCGAAAAAGTGGTGGAGGCAATTGAGGAGGTGTGTCGGGGCGGATCGCCCATCAGCAGCCAGATTGCTCGCAAGGTGATCGAAGCATTTTCCGTCAAAGAAAAAACCAACAAACATTTTCAGGAACTCAGTCGAAGAGAACAAGAAATACTCAAATGGCTCGCTAAAGGTTTCCGCTATAAAGAAATAGCCGACAAGATTTTTATTAGCATTGACACAGTGCGTACACATGTTCGAAACATCTATGAAAAGCTCCAGGTGAACAGCCGGGTGGAAGCTTTAAAAAAAACTGGGTTTCTGTGATCGGAAATACGCATTTAATGCGATAGACGAGGCTATAATTCCCTTTAGCTTTCGGCAAACATTAAACTTCTTGGAAAATGAAAATCAAAAACACAATCGTTTGCCTTGCCTTAAGTTTTGCCGGCATAGTTTCTTTCGCGCAGGTAGCGTCCAACATCAAGCCATCGGCTGATGGGAAAATGGGTGAATTTACCGAATGGAAAAAAGTGGATGTATCGTGGGATGATGGAACCACTGCCACCGTGGAATACAGAATTGCCCTCGCCACCCGAAAGGGAATCGGCTGCCATTACGACCTGGAAGTTAAAAACACTTCCGACATGAAACTGAACATCCGCATGAAGTCGCACTACTACGACAAGCTGGTGAAAAGTAACTTTGGCGATGAGATCAAAGAATCGCTTAAGCCGGGTAAGTCCTTAGTGGGCAGATTGGTGGCCCAAGGCTGCCGAAAAGACAAAGGCTTCGAAGGCGATGATTATGCTTCGTGCATGGCCTGCGAGTTTTATGCCGAACTGTTTGTAAGCAAGTGATCGAATTCAAAATGCGTCTGGTTTTCACTTCGGGATAGAAAGCGAGGAGAAAGCATTGCCGCAGGTTCACGCTCATTCCTTATTCTTTCCACCCCGGACCGCGAACCACCCTTCCCGGTCGAGCACCCGTATGCTCCCCATCCTGAAGCACCTGCACACCGTTAACAAATACGTGCACCATGCCGGTGCTGTATTGATGGGGGTTTTCAAATGTTGCATGATCTTGAATTTTTGCCGGATCAAATATTGCGATGTCGGCAAAGTAACCGGGTTGAAGCGCTCCCCGGTTTTTGATTTTCAAATTGGTGGCGGGTAATGTTGTTAGTTTATGAATGGCTTCCGCTAACGGAATCACTTGTTCATCGCGCACATACTTGCCCAGCAAACGGGCAAAATTTCCATAGGCACGCGGATGAGTATTGCTTTTCAAAAACCATCCCTCCACCGCAGGCGCACCCGCATCGGAGCCAAAGCTCATGTAAGGCAGAGTAATCTGGCGCTTGACATTATCTTCACTCATCAAAAAATAAACCGTACCTACCCGCGTACTGTCATTACATACCAGGTCCATCGCAGTTTCCTCCGGAGATTTTCCCATCATTTCTGCAACCTCCTTTAACGTTTTACCGGTAAGGTGCTTTAACGAATCGTTTGAAAATTCAACCAGCAACACGTTGTCGGCTGTGCCGGCTAACAGTAAGAGATTTTCCCATGCAGCAGAGGGCTTGCGCATTTCATCCAGGGCTTTCTTTCGCAATTGCGGATTGCGCATGCGGCTAATCCACGCATGGATGCCGCCTTCCTGCAACCAGGTAGGCATGGACGCATCCAAACCGGTGGCCCCGGCAGTGTAGGTATACATATCGGTGGTGATTCGCAGGCCTTGCTGGTTAGCTGCATCAATCATGGCGACAACCGAATCAAGTTTACCCCAGTTTCGTTGACCAGCCATTTTAAGGTGATAGATTTCTGCCGGCAGGTTCGCCTCACGGGCAATGCGAATGGTTTCTTCTACGGCATTGAAGATATTATCGCCTTCACTGCGCATGTGGGTGATGTACATGCCTCCATAATCTGAAGCTACTCTACACAACTCAATCAACTCTTCGGTGGATGAATAACTGGCCGGTGCATAGATGAGCGATGATCCAACACCCATGGCTCCTTCTTCCATAGCTTGCTTTACCAACTGTTTCATGCGCTGAAGCTCATCGTTATCGGGCAACCGGTTATCGTACCCCAACTCGTGTACCCGAACTGTAGTGGCCCCAACAAACGAAGCTACATTAGGTGAAACGCCTTTTCGTTCAAGCATTTCCAGGTATTCGCCCAGGGTTGTCCAATCGGCATTAAAGGTCAATCCGGATTTTCGGACATCCCGATTGAAATCATCTTTCATATTTTGGTTGAGCGGCCCCATCGAAAACCCTTCACCCATTACCTCCAGGGTAACGCCTTGCCGGATATCCGACTGGGCATTACCATCTATAATTAAGGATTCCGTTGCCCAGCTTAACATATTAATAAATCCCGGAGCCACCGCTAATCCGCTTACATCGTATTCTGCTTTACCAACTGCATTTTTTAAATCACCAATGAAAGCAATAGTATCGGCCTTGATTCCTACATCGGCCACAAAGGGTGGTTGACCGGAACCATCGTAGATCGTGCCTCCGCGAAGGATAACATCATATTCTTGTTTGGTGCATGCTGTGATAAGCAAGAGAACTGCCAGGGGTAACGTAATTAATTTCATGGATGGGGGAATTAAGTTGGATGAATAATAGGGTGAGTCAAGTCGATTCGTTATTAAAGATAGCAATAACCTTATTCTCTTAGCTGCCGCAGATAAAGTTGAATGGTGTTCTCCAGCCCCAGGTAAAGGGCATCACAAATCAGTGCATGACCTATGGAAACTTCGTCCAGGTTTGGAATAGACGTTTTCAAAAAGCGAAGGTTCTCCCAATCAAGATCATGCCCTGCATTGATGCCCAACCCGCATTGGTGGGCCTCGGCAGCGCACGCAACATAGGGTGTCACCGCAAGATTACGATTAGTACGATATTGCCGTGCATACGGCTCGGTATACATTTCAATCCGGTTGGCGCCAACAGCAGCCGCGCCTTCGGCCATAGCCGCAACAGGGTCGACAAAAACAGAAACACGAACCCCATAACTTTTCAACTCGGCAATAACTTCTTTCAAAAAAGCCGCGTGCTTCAGGGTGTCCCACCCGGCAATGGAGGTAATTACGTCCGGTGCATCGGGAACAAGAGTTGCCTGGGCGGGTTTTGCCTGGCGAATGATTTCAAGGTACCGCGCATCCGGATAACCTTCTATGTTAAATTCTGTTTTTACGGTATCCTTTAGCAACAACACATCGCTGTAGCGGATGTGCCGTTCATCCGGCCGGGGATGTACGGTTATGCCTTGCGCGCCAAACCGTTCACAATCCATTGCCGCTTTTAATACATCCGGATTGTTACCGCCCCGCGCGTTGCGCAGGGTGGCAATTTTGTTGATGTTAACACTCAGGCGGGTCATAAAAATTAAAAGCCCAAGGTACAAAATACGAAGTTGCATTTGCACAACGCAAAGCATTGGATTTCATTTGTAATATCCTGTTACTTTTGTTGAAACATTATGGGTTATGAGTCTGAAAATACAAATTGATACCGACATCAAGAAAGCCATGCTGGCCAAAAACAAGGAAGAATTGGAAGCACTCCGGGGTATTAAATCCCTGATACTGTTAGCCGAAACCGAAAAGGGCGGGAGTGGCGAAGTGTCCACCGACACCGAAAAAAAACTACTGATGAAAGCCGCCAAACAACGAAAAGAATCGGCCGAGATATTCACCCAGCAAGGAAGAACCGACCTGGCCGATAAAGAACTTTTTCAATTGGAGGTTATCAGCCGGTATTTACCCAAGCAATTGTCGGAAGCGGAAGTAACGGATGCCTTAAAAGCAGTTATTGCTGAAGTGGGTGCAACCGGTCCGCAGGATATGGGCAAGGTAATGGGAGCGGCCACCAAAAAGCTGGCCGGCCAAGCCGATGGGAAACTGATTTCTGAACTGGTAAAAAAACTCCTCACCTCTTGAATCCGCTGGACATAGTTATACTGATTTTTTTGATAATCGGAATTTCATCGGGATACCGAAAAGGGTTTCTGACCATGCTGTTTTCACTGTTGGCCCTGTTTCTGGGTATCCTCGCAGGGTTTAAACTCATGGGGGCGGCCATGCTCACGTTAAACGATTACTATAAGTTTGATGAGAAAATTTTGCCCTACGCAGCCTTTGCGGTCGTGTTTATTGTGGTGGTAATCGTGGTGAATCTTTTAGGAAACTTGATGAAATCAGTTCTCGATAAAACTGTTCTGGGCAACATCGACCAGATGGCAGGCGCGGTGTTGGGTTTATTTAAGACGGCCTTTATGATAAGCATACTATTCTGGATTTTGGAATCACTGGCCATTGAAACATTTTTCCGATTTACCGACAATTCATGGTTATACGGCTATGTGGCGGCCGTTGCACCCGCAGTTACCGCATGGGCTGGCGATTTGATTCCTGCCTTCGGGGAATTACTTCAACCGCATGAATAACGGGTGTACGACACTTTTGTAACCGCTCGCCCTTTAATTCCCTGAAGGAACCAGCGCGCAAGAGGTTCTCCCTTAAGGGAGTCAGAGGGCGCGGGATGGCGGATAACAAAATTGAATAACCGCAATGAGTTACTGGTTGTTGAAATATTTTTAATTACATTTTGGTTATAAATCGAGGTATGGCACTAACCGTAAAAGAAGATCAGGAATATAAGTACGTAGACGAAGGCGAAGGCCAGGTGCTAATGCTTTTGCACGGACTTTTCGGAGCGCTTAGCAATTGGGAGGGCGTGGTGAGTCGCTTTTCTAAAAACTTTCGCGTGGTAATTCCCATGCTCCCGATATATGAAATGCCCATTCGCGAAGCCGGACTGGAAGGCCTGCGAAAATTCGTAGAGGATTTTGTGGCCCTCAAACAACTGGATGATATGATCATCATGGGGAACAGCCTGGGCGGGCATATTGCATTGGTGTATACGCTTCAAAATCCGGATAAAGTAAAAAAATTAATCCTCACAGGGAGTTCAGGCCTTTTTGAAGACAGTATGGGCGGATCGTATCCCAAAAGAGGAAATTATGACTACATACGGGATCGGGTGGGCTATACGTTTTATGATCCAAACGTTGCTACAAAGGAACTTGTTGATGAAGTTTTTGAAACCACCAAGAGTATTCCAAAGTGTATGCGCATTGTTTCCATTGCCAAATCTGCGCAACGGAATAATATGGCGGATGTAATCCCCAACATAAAAGTTCCAACGCTGCTTGTTTGGGGGCTTAATGACACCATTACCCCACCTATGGTAGCCCATGAGTTTAATCGGCTTATCCCAAACTCCAACCTTAAATTCATTGATAAATGCTGTCATGCCCCCATGATGGAGCATCCAGAAAAATTTAATGTAATTGTGGAAGACTTTTTGCTTAATTAAGGTATATATGTGAAAATTACTCCCCGTGTTAGCCGAAGATTTAATCAACCACATGATACCTCCTCTTAAAGCCATTGACGATGCGCATAAAGCCATCGTTTGGATGGAGGAATTCAGGTGCAATCATATGCCGGTTGTCGAGAACGGAAAATTACTGGGTTTTATCTCGGAAGAAATAATTCTGGAAACCAACGATATCGATAAACGGGTTGGCGACTTTAGCCTGGTTGGACAAAATTGTTACGTAAACCCTGGCTCACATTTTTACGACATCCTGAAAATTGCAGCCGACAACAAATTGCAACTGGTTGGCGTGGTAAGTGATGAAGGTGAGTACACAGGAGTCATCACCGTTCAAGATACCCTGACATTTTTTGCGCAGTCTGCAGCCGTCCAGATGCCCGGTGGAATTCTGGTGATGTCGATGAACCACAATGACTATTCGCTTGCCGAAATCAGTCGGCTTATCGAAGAAAACCAGACTAAGATCCTGAGCAGTATTGTAAAAGAAGATCCGCTTGACACAGGTAAAATACGGCTTACACTAAAAGTAAACCGGCTGGATCTTTCACGCGTGGTGGCCACCCTGGAACGATTTGGCTATAAGGTGATCGGTCGTTATCAGGAATCCAAACCCATTGGCACAGAGAAAGAGCGTATCGACATGTTGCTGCGCTACCTAGACATCTAAGCCATCGCTGAAATCATTTTTCCCTTACCGTATTCGGTTGTACCTTTATCAGGCTCTGCGAAGGCCCGGCAACTATTTCAATGCCTATGAAGTTTGGTATTCATGGAAAAGAATTTGATCGAAAATCGGCTACCTTCATTGCCCTCATTTTTGATGTATTAACCCGTAAGCGTGCTGAACTTTTTGTGTCGTCAAAATTCAATCGCTTGCTTAAGTCGTCCGTCTTTAAAAATTATAAATGGAAAGTGTATGAGCCAGGAACTTCACTGAACAAACTGGATGCGTTTCTGAGCATTGGGGGCGATGGCACCTTACTCGAATCGGTTACACACATTGCCAAGGCAGAAACTCCAATTCTGGGTATAAACACGGGTCGGCTAGGGTTTCTGGCCACGATCAGTCGCGAAGAAACCGAGCGGGCCTTGCAAAAACTATTCAATAAAGAATATTCCATCGACAGCCGGGTGATGCTACGCCTTGAATCAAACAAAAAGCTCTTCGGAAACCTGAACTTTGCCCTCAATGATTTTACGCTAGTGAAAAAGGATTCCTCCTCTATGATAACCATGCATACCTATGTTGATGGGGAGTTCTTGAATTCATACTGGGCCGATGGCCTTATCGTAGCCACGCCAACCGGCTCCACTGGCTACTCGCTAAGCTGTGGAGGGCCTTTGGTATTTCCGCGCTCCGGAAACTTTGTGGTAACGCCTGTTAGTCCGCACAACCTTACGGTCAGGCCTATTGTTGTAGCGGATAACTCTGAAATTACCTTCGAGGTTGAAGGGCGCAGTAAGCATTTTCTGGTTTCGCTTGATTCGCGTACAGCCGTGGTGGATGCCTCCGTAAAATTGAAAGTGAAAAAAGAAAGTTTTCACACCCACCTGATCCTGTTGGAAGATCAACATTACTTTAAAACCCTTCGCCAAAAGCTTAACTGGGGTCTCGATATAAGAAATTAATTTTCCTTACTTTTGAGGTTAAACCTGTACTGTACGTCTTTGGCCCGATCATGAAAAGATTGCTTTATGTTGTGCTCACCCTTTCGCTCTTACTGGTTACCGGTGAACAAGCGCATAGTCAGATGAAGCGAAAAGCCATCAAGAAAAACAACCGGAAGATGGCCAGCTACCGTGGTCGTAAATTTGATTTCAAAGACAAGGTTTATAATTCAGTCGGAGTTTCGGTTAATGCCTTCAACTATTATGGCGACCTTTCGCCCACCTCAAAACGAATCAGTACCGATATCGGCCTTACCAAACCCGCAATTGGCCTTTCCTTTACCCATCGGTTCGGGCCGCGTTACCAACTAACCGGCAGCTTTACCTATGGTGGAATTCAGGGTTCCGACAACGCTTCTGCCAATCCTGCCGACCTGAGTAATGCCGTCTACCGGTATGTGCGAAATCTTTCTTTCCGCAATCGCCTCAAAGAATTTTCCGTAGTGGGTCAGATTGATCTTTATGAAAATGATCAGACCTACATCAGCCGGGTACGGTGGACGCCCTACGCTTATGGAGGACTGGCCGTATTTCATCATAACCCGCAAGCGTTGGTTCCCCAAACCGATTTATTTGGCCAGCCCTTCGCTAACGCAGGAGAATGGGTTGACCTGAAGCCCCTAAAAACAGAAGGAAAATCGTACAGCTTAATTCAGCTTGCCATACCAATTGGCATTGGCGCGCGTTTCAGAATAAACGATGTGATGGATTTTGCGGCTGAATTTGGAATACGTTATACATTTACCGATTACCTGGATGATGTAAGCGGCTATTATGTTGATCTAAATTCGTTTGGCGACAATGAATTAGCCCGTGCTCTTTCTTACCGGTCGAATGAAGTCCCCACCGGCATCAATAGCCGGGTAGACGAAATTCTGGCCAACCGGTATACAGGTTACTCGGGCTATACCACCGTTGCCGGATATGGGCACATAAACCCTGACGGCACACCGAATGTGCGCGGTAAATCAGACGACCGTGATATTTACATGATGACCACCTTACGCATCAGTTATATTCTTGGCAAAAATTTCAACCGGGCTAAGTTCAGATGATGTTTTACCGGACGTTATTTATATTTCTGCTCACAGGGCTATTCCATACCGTTTCGGCTCAACGATCTGAAGTTGGGTTTGGCCTGGGCACATTTAATTACACCGGAGACGTGACCCGGACTTTTCGCCTGGCTAATTCCCGACCTGCTGCAACGGTTTTTTACCGGAACAATGTCAGCAAGGTAGTTAGCGTAAGGGCGGGAGTAACTTTAGGTAATCTTGCCGCCCGGGAAACACCCATAGATGCTGCTGCTGCTGAGCGCGATGCTTCTTTCAGTATTTTTCTCTTTGAAGCAAGCCTCGGTTTTGAATACCATTTTCTGGATTGGCGCGATGATAAGCGGCCTATGCGCTACACCCCATACCTGTTTGCCGGGTTTGGATTATTCGGGGTTTCGGGGTACGGACAAAAACCCGCAGAATACAGTGATGTTCAAGGTGTATTGCCTTTTGGCGGAGGGTTTAAATATGTGGTTAATCCAAAATTTTACATCGCCATTGAAGGCGGCATCCGAAAAACTTTTTTTGATTACCTTGATAATGTATCGGACGGAGACACCACATTAAAAAACTTCCAGTACGGCAACCCCAACGATTTTGATAACTATTTTTTTATTGGCATTACGTTAACCCGAACGTTTTACGAAATTCCTTGCCCACGAAACCCCTATAAATAACCTGCCGGTAATCGAGGGCCTGATTTAGTGAAAGTTGTTTAAAATACTCTAATTTTGGCCCCCCGTGGCATCTTTTAAAGATCATATTAACCTTAGCAAACTACCCAGTCATATAGCCGTCATCATGGATGGTAACGGGCGTTGGGCCAAGAAAAAGGGTGCTATGCGTATTTTTGGGCACCGAAACGCGGTTCAGGCCGTGCGGGAAGTTACCGAGGGCTGCGGGGAATTAGGGGTAAAATACCTTACCCTGTATGCCTTTTCAACCGAAAACTGGGCCCGCCCAAAAGATGAGGTTGAGGGCTTAATGGAATTGTTGGTAAATACCTTGAAAAAGGAAATTGAGAGCCTGATGGAAAACCGGGTAAAACTAATTACCATCGGTGATACATCTCATCTTCCGAAAGACTGCCGGAAAAACCTTGCCTGGGCCGTGGATATGACCAAAAACAACACCGGACTAACCGTAATCCTGGCGCTAAGCTATAGCGGTCGCTGGGAAATTACCGAAGCGGTTAAAGCCCTGTTCCGGGATGTTAAAGCGGGCAAGGTTGATGCGGAAGCCATGGACGAAACAACAATTGAAAAATACCTGCAAACAGCAGGCATACCTGATCCTGAATTATTGATACGCACCAGCGGTGAGATGCGGGTTAGCAACTTTTTATTGTGGCAAATTGCATATACCGAACTGTACATCACTCCAACCCTCTGGCCCGATTTCAAAAAAGAAAATCTTTACGAAGCCATCTGGTCGTATCAACAGCGTGAACGCAGGTTTGGTAAAACAAGTGAACAATTGAATCCGGTAGTTGAATGAGAAATTGTGTACTGATTATCGTGTTACTTTTTGTAGGGTTCGACAGCCTGGCTCAGTTCAGAAGGCGTGATCGCACCAGCGGAACAGATGCCAACCTGAATTATGCCAACCCTGCCGAGTATATTATTGCCGGCATAGAGGTTACGGGCCTGAATATTTTAGATAAAAACGCCATGATCTCGCTTACCGGTTTGCGGGTAGGTGATAAAATTAAAATTCCGGGCGATGCCATTTCAAATGCCATTCGTAAACTCTGGAAACACGGACTGGTGGGCGATGCCTCGGTTAGTGTTCAGAAAATTGAAGGTGAAAATGTATGGCTGGTTGTCAACCTGGCCGAACGCCCCCGGTTAACAAACTTTTATTTTACAGGAATCAACAAATCGCAGGAATCTTCTTTAAAAGAAGAACTCACCCTTATCCGCGGTAAGATTGTTAACGATGCCATGCTGCGCAATACCGAGATTGCTGTAAAGAAATTTTTCATCAAAAAAGGATTCCTGAACACCGAAGTTAAAATCCACCAGGAACGCGACACGCTCAACCGTGACGGAATCCGGTTGAAGATAGCCGTTAATCCAAATTCAAAAGTTAAAATCAACAAAATCTCCATTGCCAACAACGCACAGTTTTCAGATGGGAAAATCAAAAGCCGGATGAAGAAAACAAAGGAGCATCCGCGCTTTGATCTTCACCGCGTTGTGCTGGGCAAAGTACTGTCTTTTAAACCCAGCGACCTGAAAACGTATTTCACTTCTTCATACGATGTGTCGTGGCCGGAGGTAAAAGAGTTTCTGGGCGATCATGCCAAACTCAATGTGTTTCAGGGATCGAAATTCATTCAGGCCGAATTTGATGAAGACAAAAAGAAGATCATCGAATTTTACAACTCAAAAGGTTACCGCGATGCCGAGATTACCTTTGACACGGTTTATAACTTCAATAAAAAAGCCATCAACATAGCGCTGGCGTTGGATGAGGGCCCGAAGTATTATTTCAGAAACATTATCTGGACCGGCAATTACATCCACACCGACAAAACCCTGAACGCCATCCTCGGTATCAAAAAGGGAGATATTTATAACCGCGAATTGATCGAACGCAAACTCACCTTTAATCCCAAAGGTGCCGACATCAGTGGCTTGTACATGGATGACGGTTACTTGTTTTTCCGTATTAACCCGGTTGAGGTTGCTGTGGTGGGCGACTCCATAGATGTGGAGATGCGCATTTTTGAAGGCGACCAGGCCACCATAAATGAGGTGACTATTTCCGGCAACGACCGTACCAGCGATCACGTGATCAGGCGTGAGCTATCAACTTTGCCCGGACAAAAATTCAGGCGAGCCGACATCATTCGTACTCAGCAAAAGTTGGGTCAGCTAGGCTACTTCAATCCGCAAACCATTGGTCAGAATCTTCAGCCCAACCCAGCAAACGCTACCGTAGATATCGAATGGCAGGTAGAGGAACAATCCAATGACCAAATTGAATTATCCGGTGGCTGGGGCGGAGCCTTCGGCTTTGTGGGCACACTCGGGCTAACCTTTAATAACTTCTCGTTACGAAACATCGGCCACCCGAAAAAATGGAGACCCCTTCCGGTAGGTGATGGCCAGCGTTTATCGTTACGCGTTCAGGCCAATGGTCGGAATTTCCAAAACTACAGCATCTCCTTTACCGAACCCTGGTTAGGCGGACGCAAACCTCAATCACTATCAATTAGTGCGAACAAATCCGTCTCACGATTTGCGGGCCAGGGGGCAACAAGTTTCTTCGATCTGAACTCGGTGCTTAAAGTGGATAACATTACCGTTGGGATTGGTAAGGTGTTGGAGTGGCCTGATAATTACTTCACGCTTACCAACTCGGTATCTTACTCGGTATATACGCTACAAAATGCTCCCAACTATATACCAGGCTGTCCGGATTGTGTGGCGAATAGCTTAACGTTTAACACCACATTAGCACGAAGAAGTGTGGACAATCCTATGTATCCTTCGCAAGGATCGGAAATATCACTAAGCGCAACGTTTACTCCTCCGTATTCACAGTGGAGCAACATCAATTACGAAACGGCTACACCGCAGCAACTGAACAAGTGGGTGGAGTACCACAAATGGATGTTTGATGCCAAGTACTATGTTTCGTTAGACCGCAAAAACAAACTAGTGCTGGAGGCCAAAGCGCACTTCGGATTTATCGGGCGCTACAGTACGGAGCTTAATTATACTCCCTTTGAGCGGTTCTTCCTGGGTGGTGCCGGACTGGCCGGGGGATTTGGGGCCTTTGTGCTTGGCCAGGATATTATTGCCCTACGTGGCTACGATGACAACCAGATTACCCCGCCTTACGATAACCTGAGTGGCAACATCCGCGGAGGTATTGTTTACGATAAATTTGGCCTTGAATTGCGTTACCCGGTAACCACCGGCAATGCAGCCACTATTTATGGCTTTACCTTTGTGGAAGCCGGTAATAACTGGAATAATTATCAGGACTTCAATCCGTTTAGTATGTATAAAACAGCGGGGTTTGGCGCCCGTATTTTTATGCCGGCTTTTGGTTTGATTGGTTTGAACTGGGGTTATGGATTTGATCCATTCCCGCTGGGCAGCTCAAACCAGCGTAGCGGAGCCAAATTCCAGTTCACGATTGGGCAACAAATCCGTTAAAAAATGCGGTTATACCTTATTACAATATTTTTTCTCATTTTCGGCCTGAATTTTGTCCAAGCTCAACGGTTCGGCTATATCGACACGGATTTTATCCTGAATAAGATGCCCGAATATAAAAAGGCCCAGGAGGAAATAAACCGCTTGTCGGAATTATGGACGAAGGAACTTCAGGAACTGGCCAAAGGTGTTGAAAGCATGTACAGCGCCCTGCAAGCCGAACAAGTGTTACTGACAGAAGAGATGAAAAAAGAGCGCATGGAACAAATCCGGAAGAAAGAAACCGAAATGAAAACCTATCAAAACAAGGTATTTGGCTTTGACGGTTTGTTCTTTTTGAAAAAGCAGGAATTAATAAAACCCGTTCAAGACAAGGTTTGGGATGCTGTTGATAAAGTAGCCAAGCAAAATAACCTGGCCATTGTGTTTGATAAATCCGGTGAACTGGTAATGATTTATACCGATCCGCGATTTGATTACACGGATTTTGTGTTGGATGAGTTAGGGTTGGGCGATCCCAACGATAAGATTAAAAACTAAATAAACTGAATAAACTTAAACTGTGATGAAAAAAATCGTTTTCCTGTTTGCGTTCGCAATGGTAACCATGTTTGCGCAAGCACAAACCAAAATAGGCTTTGCTGATGTAGAATATATTTTCAATCAGATGCCCGAATCAAAACAAATTGAAGCCGAGCTTCAAACCTTGCAAGCACAATTAAAAAAACAGTACGATGGAAAGGTGGCTGAGTTCCAGAAAAAATTGCAGGAGTATCAGCAATTTGGGACTACCGTACCCGATGCTGTGCGTCAGAACACTGAGCGTGAACTACAACAGCTCCAACAAAATATTCAAAAACTTGAGCAAGACTCCCAAGAAAACATTCAGCGCAAACAAGTACAACTCATGGAGCCGGTATACACAAAAGTGGGGAAAGCTATTGAAGCTGTAGCTAAGGAAAATGGCTTTAACATGATCGTTAACAACCAACTTAGCGGACTGGATGTTGTGTTGTATGCAGATGATAATGCAGACATCTCTGACCTGGTGTTGAAGAAATTGGGCGTTACACCCCAGGCAAGCACCGGTAAATAATTCGGGTTTTTCCTTGAACGATCATAACCCTGGTCAGGTTCGACCAGGGTTTTTTGTTTTCATTGCGGTGTAGTTAGCCGCCTGAAACGCCTGTAAATTTGTATACCCTCAAGGAAAGGTGTGTACCGGTATCCACGCATTTTATTTTGGATACTGATGTGATACAGATTGTGCCAATGCCGGAACAACTCCCTGTATGCCAGCCACAACGAATACCCCGGCTGGTAAATGTGACTTGGTTCGGCACCGCAACCGTTTACCTCCATAATTTTAACATTGCCTTTTTGAAGCTCCTCCAACGAAGCGCATTTCAGGTCGTACCGGCCAAAATAAAAGTTACCCAATTGCTTGCTTATCCGATCGAATGCTTGCGAAAGCACTTCAGTAATCTGGCTATTCCCATTTATGAAGGTGGTGCCCAGACAATGGTTCCCGATAGCATTTAATTCCATTAGTTCGTCCTTTGGCAAAACGGTCTCAAGCAGGCGGGCGTGTGTATCCTTCAACACATGCCATTGCAGCCTGGCCCGATCTTTCTTCAAAATTAATTGGCGAAGGGTAGACTTGCCATCCCCTGTAACCGACAACATTTCTTTAAGCGTAAGTGACGTTACCCAACCTGCAGGTTCATCGGGAAAGCGGGTGTAAAAAACCCCGCACTCCACAGGCAGGTCGATTAGCTCCTGAACTATAAAATTTACGTTTACTTTTTTCAGGTATCCGCTCACGTCTTCTTTCGAAAAAATCCGCTTCACCAGAAATCCACGTTCGCCAACATCCGGTTTGAACACCAAGGGGAAAGTAAGTCCATTACTCTTTAACTGGCAGATAACTTCCTGATCCGTTTTTGGCATTTCAATCAATACGGTCTTCGGAATGAGATGAGTGGGCAACTTTCGAAGAATTTCATATTTGGATTCGCCCAGCATTCCTCCCAACAAAATATCAGGATTTGAGGCTGAGAAAAAGAATAGCGATCGTGTTCTGACCGAAAGCCACATCCAATAGAAAATTAACGGGAATTGGACTACCCAAAAAGGCCAATACTCCCAGCTTTTCAGGCGGATAAAAATATTTCTTCGTAGGGTTCTATTAACCAGGCTCATGCCTTGGCAGAGGCTGAATTTTTTGTGGAGTAATACCGAATGGTGGAAGGAGCTACACCAAAATCATGCGGCAATTGTACGTAGGGTGCCGCTTCACGTATTCCAATTTTCATCATGGCCATGTGGTGTATCGCATGTTCAATGTTATAAACCAATTCACGAAAATAATTGGTCTCAATGCTTACGGATGCATCCGAATTCAAGTCGTAGCCCACTTCAAGCATAAGTGGAACGTTATCCAGATGCCGGGTAACAAAGTCCTGCATCCGGTTTAGTACCGCCAGTGCAATGTACTTATCGCTTTCTATTAATTTATCATGCGATCGTTTATCGTAATTGACCGTTCCCGTTCCAAATCCTTTCTCCAGGCAAAGAAAGAATTCAAGGGTGTGCCGCAGGTGCTGACCCAGGGTGGCCTGATTTAGGGACTCGACTGGTTTTTGGAAATCGTGCTCAGAAATCTGGTTGACCAGCTCAGAAAGTTGTGATACCACACCACAACAGGAAGTTTGAAGGTTCATAATGACCAATGAATTCGCTAAATGTAAATGAATTTATAATGCCAAATTAAGCGGATAGAATTTATCGGTTAAAAACTTCCTTATAAGGCAATGCTAAGGTCATCAAATCAGGGGAAGATGTTTGTCTATTTCCTGACAAAGGCTCAATTAGCCGGGTAGTTGGCGTTTAATTTCGCCCCACACTAACTCAGGTTCAAAGCCCTTTTGAATGGCATATCGGGCTATTTTATCACGTTTAATAAACAAATTAGCCTCATCCGATTGCTCTGCTTTTCGCTGAATAATCGCGGATAAGGTTTGTTGGTAATCCTGATTATCAATTTCCTTCAACCCCAACCGGATACAATTTGCCGTAAGGTTATGTCGTTCAAGCTCTCGAACAATTTTTATGCGCCCCCATTTTTTCA
Source organism: uncultured Roseivirgaceae bacterium (assembly GCA_964583905.1). Classification (GTDB taxonomy): domain Bacteria; phylum Bacteroidota; class Bacteroidia; order Cytophagales; family Cyclobacteriaceae; genus UBA2336. Next base: position 10,746 of record CAZOYJ010000020.1, on the reverse strand, counting down.
TGCGGAACTTCCCTCCGGCAAACGCCCGGGCAAAACGCTCTTCATTCAGAAAACCCTCCGTGATCAGGTAACTTACGAGTTCATTAACCTCAGAAGAGAAAAGGCCATAACCGTAAAGTTTATTTTTTACTTCGTAGTGCGAGCGCTCCTGGTAGGTGCAGTACCGTAAAATTTTTTTCTTTATTTCATCAGGTGAAAGTCTCTTCATACGGCATTTTCAGCCAATCCTTACTTCAGAAAGCCCTTGGTGCGCAACACACTGGTTAAAAACTTGCGTTCGTTTTCCGTATTGAAAATTTTAAAGGGCAAATAGATGAGTTGAGCTTTATTTACAAAAAGCACAAAAAAATCTTTTCCGATCGCAGCTTTTTGAATTTGGTCCCATTTTAACGGCATTCCTTCCCGTGGATTTATTTTCATCAGAATTTGCTGACTGCTGATTTCATACGAAAATTTTTCAAACAGCATTTTACCCTGATCCAGTTGCGTTACGCCAAAAAACTGAATCCACCAAAACAATACATACAGGGCCAAGCCGATAAAAGCGCTAATAAACCACCAGACACTGGGAATCCAGAAATAACATAAGCACAAAGCCAGGGCAACGAGGGCGGCAATCCATCCTTGTTGCACTAAAATATTCTTCAACGCCAGTTTGATGTACGTCTTCTTTTCGAGTTTGTAATTCTTGGTTTTAACAATCATAGTTCAATCAATATTCGATGTCATTCATTCAATACATCTTCAAGCTTAGATCGAGACTTTTTACCGAATGGGTAAGTGCACCAACGGATATGTAGTCCACTCCACACAACGCAACCTCGCGAATGGTTGCTTCGGTTATGCCTCCGCTGGCTTCCGTCTTGCAGGCTCCATGAATCAATTCAACGGCCTGCTTCAACTGGTCTGGAGTCATGTTGTCGAGCATAATAATGTCTACGCCACCTATGCGGAGCACCTCCTTAACCTCTTCCAGGTTTCGGGTTTCCACCTCAATCTTAAGGTTTTTGTTCCGGGCGCGAAGATACTCTTTTGTTCGAATGATCGCTTGTTCCAGGCCCCCGGCCATATCAATATGGTTGTCTTTCAGCATGATCATATCATACAGCCCCATCCGGTGGTTTGCGCCTCCGCCTATCAGCACAGCCCATTTTTCAAGCATCCTGAAGTTGGGAGTTGTTTTTCGGGTGTCCAGCAACTGCACGCCTGTACCTTCCACTTGCTTAACCAGAAGCTGGGTGAACGTGGCAATGCCACTCATGCGTTGCATGCAGTTTAGAACCAGCCGCTCAGCCGTGAGGATTGACCGGGCATTGCCATGAACCGTAAAGGCAACATCACCTTTTTTTATGGGGGTGCCATCGGCCAGGATTGCTTCTACTTGCAATGTGAGGTCAAGTTGTTTAAAAATATGCTGGGCCAATCCATTACCAGCCAGGATGCCCGCATCTTTTACCAGTAATCTCGCCCGACTTATCGCGTCCTCAGGAATGGCCGCTAGCGAAGAGTGGTCGCCTTCTCCAATGTCTTCCTTCAGTGCAGATTGAACGAATTGCTGGAGAAATGCCTCCGTTATATAGTATGGTTTCACCCTGCAAAAATAGAGGGCTAATTGTATTGTGTACTGCGATCCGGAAAGAATTTGAAATTACTCCTTTACGAGAGAGAAGGAAATCTCCTGAACAAGGGTTTGATTGCCGGTGGTTTTGAATTTTATCCAGATCCGGTAGGTATCATTCCCACTCTTGTAATTTCCAATAGCAAACGGTTGACCCCCCTTGGAAGAGCCTTGGTGAAGCACTGTGAATTCATTGGGCGGATGAGCCCGGAAAAAATCGCGCAGTACAAATTCCGCCTGGGCCTTGCTGTAATGGTTTGGCTTTCCGTCAAAGGTAATATCTACGGAAGCACTGAGGTATTTGGCTAACTCTTTTGCGCTTCCGGCCTTAATGGTTTCCTTTACCTGGTCAATTACAGCATTCTGTGCCAGTACAGTGGTACCCGCAAACAACCAAACCATCAACCCTGCAATCCGGAGCTTATTCATAGCGCTAATCTCACCCAAAATTATGCCATAATGCCTATTATCAAATTAAATCGGTTTGCTTTTCACGGAAAGGCCAAAAGGGCAAAGTAATCCGGTAAACTGCCTGAAACCTGTGGTATATTTGCGGCCTAATCCAGGTTTATGCGTAAAAAAGTGTTGTTGATGATTCTGGACGGTTGGGGTATTGCAACCAATAAAAACGTATCGGCAATAGATCAGGCCAAAACTCCGTTTATGGATTCGTTGTACCCCCGCTATCCAAACAGCCGGCTTCAGGCATCCGGCCTGGCCGTTGGGTTGCCCGAGGGCCAAATGGGAAATTCGGAAGTAGGCCACATGAACATTGGCGCGGGCCGGGTAGTTTATCAGGATCTGGTTCGGGTAAACAAGGCTATTGCCGATCATGAACTTGACACCCATCCGGTATTATTGGAAATCTTTGAGTACGTCAGGAACAATAACCGATCACTTCACCTCATCGGACTGGTTTCGGATGGCGGTGTTCATTCACACATTGATCATTTGAAAGGGCTCTGTACCCTTGCACACAACAATCATGTGAACAACCTGTTTGTTCACGCCTTTATGGATGGACGCGATACCGATCCAAAAGGCGGATTGGGATACCTGGATAATCTGCAACAGCATATGCATAAAACAACCGGGCAACTGGCCAGCGTTATTGGACGTTACTATGCGATGGATCGTGATAAACGATGGGAGCGTGCTAAGCTGGCTTACGACCTTATGGTTCATGGAAAGGGCGAAGTCACAACCGATGCGTTGGGCGCTGTTCAGCAATCGTATAACCGGGAAGTTACCGATGAATTCATCAGGCCGATTGTTGTAGTAAAAGATAATCATCCGGTAGCCACCATTCAAGAAGGCGATGCCGTGTTATGTTTTAATTTTCGTACCGATCGCGGCAGGCAAATAACACAAGCGCTAACCCAACAGGAATTCCCTGAGTATAACATGAAAAATCTCCACCTGCATTACACCACGCTGACCAATTACGATGATACTTTTAAAAACGTGCGGGTAATTTTTGAAAAGGACAATCTTGAAAATACGCTTGGCGAGGTGCTTGCCCATGCCGGTAAAAAACAAATTCGGATTGCAGAGACGGAGAAATATCCGCACGTTACCTTTTTCTTTTCTGGTGGGCGTGAGGCAACCTTTGAAGGAGAGTCGCGCATCTTATGCCCTTCGCCCAAGGTGGCTACGTATGATCTGAAGCCGGAGATGAGCGCTCAAGACATCATGGAGCATATCATTCCGGAATTGGATAAACAAGATGCCGATTTCATCTGCTTAAATTTTGCCAACCCCGACATGGTGGGGCATACGGGTGTTTTTGAAGCGGCTGTGAAAGCCTGTGAAACCGTGGATTTTTGTGCCGGTAAAGTAACCGAAGCTGCGCTTCGCAACGGGTATGCCACGCTGATCATTGCCGATCATGGCAATGCCGATTGCATGATTAATGATGACGGTACACCCAATACCGCACATACTACAAGCCTGGTTCCCTGTATCCTGGTCTCTGATTTTTACAGTGGAAAATTAAAAGATGGAAAACTGGGCGATTTGGCTCCAACCATTTTATACTTAATGGGTTTATCTGCTCCACCTCAAATGACTGGCGATGTTTTGGTTGAAGCTTAATTACCCGAAGTACATTCTGCTCATTGCCTTTACCATCCTGATAAGTTCATGCGAGAAACCTGAATCGGCAACCGTATACTATAACATAGATAGTTTGCTGCAAGAGCAGATTCTTTACCTGAACCAAACCGGTGCAGCGTTACATAAGGAAGCTGAAATAAATGGCGCTAAACAAGACACCACTTTCACCCCTGCCGATAGCGCTGCCTGGGCCAATGAACTGGATTTGTTCGCTGAAATCAGTACGATGAATAAGCCTATTAATCTGGGCGGGTACAGTATTACCGATGGCGAAGATGACCCAAACAGCAACCTGACCATCCGAACCTATAAAGCGAACAAGCCCTTATCCATTGTTTATTTGAAAACCTATTACCAGGATACACCGGATAAACTCCGCAAACTGGAGGCGGTTTATCATCAAGAAAATGCATTGTTAAAGAGTCAGCGCCAACTCGTCATGGAGTTTTCCGACATCTATACCAAAAACATTATGACTTCTTACCATGTGGCCGGTGGCCAAAAGTTACTGGCAACCGACACGGTCTATTTTACAATTAAAGGCACCGTTCACCTGAAGTAATATGGCAAAAAGAGGATTCAGCGAACCCCTCAGCAAAGAAGAAAAGCGCCCGCTAACCCGGTCAACACTCAAGCGAATGGCGGGTATTTTCCGGTTTTTATGGCCGCACAAGTGGTTGTTTATTTTTGGATTAATCTGCCTGATCCTGTCGAGCGGAACCATGCTTTCGTTTCCTTTTTTTGCAGGCAAGCTGCTCGATCTGGCCACCGGCAAACCAGTACCTTTTTTCAGTTCCATCAACCAGGTTGCGCTGGCCTTGCTGGCGATTTTATTGGTGCAGAGTTTTTTCTCCTTTACGCGCGTTTACACGTTTGCTGTTACCAGTGAACGCACGCTGGCCGATTTGCGACAAAGTATCTACCAGAAAATAATCTGGCTTCCGCTTCAGTTTTTTGATAACCGAAGAGTAGGTGAATTGATGAGCCGGATTACTTCTGATGTGGGCACCCTGCAGGACACGTTCACCGTTACTCTGGCTGAGTTATTGCGACAAAGTTTAACGCTGATCATCGGCACGGTTATCATTTTTGTACTGGCGCCCAAGCTTACCGTATTCATGCTACTCACCTTTCCGGTGTTGGTTATCCTGGCTTTGATATTTGGCAAGCACATCCGCAAGCTTTCAAAAAAGACACAAGACAAACTGGCTGAAGCAAATGTAATTGTTGAGGAATCGCTTCAATCCATACATGTGGTGAAAGCCTTTACCAATGAAATGTTTGAATTAATGCGGTATAAAAAGTCGCTTGGCGAAGTGGTAAAAGTGGCTATTCATACTGCGCGCTACCGCGGATTTTTTGTTTCGTTTGTTATTCTGGCTTTGTTCGGAGGGATTGTTGCTGTGGGGTGGTATGGCGCCTTATTGGTGCAAAGTGGTTCGCTGTCGGTGGGCACATTGTTCTCCTTCATCATTTATACGTCCTTCATTGGAGGTTCCATTGCCGGATTGGGCGACATTTATACGCAGTTGCAACGTTCCATTGGCGCTTCCGAACGGTTGCTCGAAATTTTAGATCAGCCCGATGAAGCAGACGCAACAACACAAAAGCCCATCCGACTCACGGGTGAAATAACGTTTCAGGATGTTCAATTTTCTTATCCCGGCCGACCGGAGTTTTCCGTATTGAAGCACCTGAACTTCACTATCCGTGCTGGTGAAAAAGTGGCGCTGGTTGGTCAAAGCGGTTCGGGCAAATCAACCATTATTAATCTGTTGCAGCGCTTCTACGATGTGAATCGGGGTTCAATACTTGCCGATGGTGTTGATGTTCGCCAATTCAACCTGACAGAATACCGTAAAAACCTGGGTATCGTTCCGCAAGAAGTGATCTTGTTTGGCGGCACCATTCGCGAAAACATCGCGTATGGCAAACCCGGAGCAACCGATGCTGAAATCCGTGATGCGGCAAAAAAAGCGAATGCATTGGAGTTTATTGAAAGTTTTCCAGAACAACTGGATACAATCGTAGGTGAACGCGGGGTAAAGTTATCGGGCGGTCAACGCCAGCGGGTTGCCATTGCGCGGGCTATTCTTAAAGATCCTTCTATTCTCATCCTGGATGAAGCCACCAGTTCACTTGACTCTCATTCAGAAGCCTTGGTACAGGAAGCGTTGGAGAAATTAATGGAGGGCCGTACAGCTATTATTATCGCACACCGGTTAAGTACAATTAAAAAAGTGGATCGAATTTTTGTCATCAACCAGGGACAACTTGCAGAAATGGGGTCGCATGCTGAACTTACACAAGTTAATGACGGTATCTATAGTAATCTTTTAAAAATGCAGCTTCACGAGCAATGAATGGTTCACCTCAATTATTAAAGGAATTTAGCTTACGGTCTACGCCTAGCCGAAAGGCCATCCTGAATATGTTTCTGAAAAGAAACTATGCCCTGGCACATACCGATATTGAAAAAGGCATTGCGGCACATTTTGATCGGGTAACCGTTTATCGTACCCTAAAAACTTTTTTAGATAAAGGACTGATCCACAAAGTGCTGGATGACGAAGGAGGGTTGAAGTATGCCCTGTGTTCCTCGGCCTGCTTTATTACCGGCCACCAGCACGATCACGTGCATTTTAAATGCAGCCGGTGCGGCCAAACCAATTGCCTGAATGTTGAGGTTCCTCCGTTGAAGCTTCCGAAAGGGTATCAGGCAGCGGAACGCAACCTGCTGATTCAGGGCATTTGTGCCCTCTGTGTGGATTCTAAAACTTAAGGTGTGTAAATTTTTGAGATTGAAAAATAATTGTACTTTTGAAGGCTATGGAGATGCCAAACTTGTACTTTTTGTGCACTTGGGTAACTTCAGCATCCGAAATCTGACCACCATTGCGTAACCCCCTGAACATCCTACTAATATCCCTTTTTGATGGCAACGAGAGGGAAATGATGCTGTTTGGCTTGTTCAGCTTAATTATCATTATTTTCCTCGTACTGGATTTGGGGGTTTTTAACAAAAAGGCCCATAAAATCACTACCCGGTCAGCGCTTTACCAATCTATTTTTTGGGTAATGGTTTCGCTGGCCTTCGGACTATTAATCTACTTCAATGGCCCCTATGAGCTTATAGAACAGGGAAAGCCTACGACCTTGAGTGGCCTGGATGCCGGCCTTCTTTACTTGTCGGCCTACCTGACTGAAAAAGCGCTCTCAGTTGATAATATTTTTGTTATTCTGTTGATTCTGAAATACTTCAGGGTTGATGAAGCCTATTACCATAAGATTTTGTTTTGGGGAATTCTGGGCGCCATCGTCTTCCGGGCATTTTTCATTTTTGTTGGCGCCTATCTTATTCACAAGTTTCACTGGATATTATACATTTTCGGAGTATTCCTGATCTACTCCGGTATTCGGATTTACTTTGAAGACGGTGATGAAAAAATTGAACCGGAGAAAAATCCGATCTTACGTTTTTGCAAGCGATACCTGCCCTTGTCTACCGATGATCGCGGGGGGCAATTTGCTTTCTTTGAAAACGGAAAATTGTATTTTACGCCTCTTTTCCTGGTGATCATTCTTATTGAAACAACCGATTTGATTTTTGCGGTTGACTCCATACCGGCAGCGTTCGCCATCACCACAAACGAATTTCTAATTTACACATCGAACATCTTTGCCGTACTTGGCCTTCGCGCCATGTTCTTTTTACTGGCAGGCATTATTGATAAATTCTACCTCCTGCAAAAAGGTCTTTCTATTATTTTATTTTTTATCGGGGCAAAGATGTTGCTGGAAATTGTTGACGTCCACATTAACGTCTACCTGTCGTTCAGTGTAATCATTGCAACCCTTATGCTCTCCATTGTTTTCTCGATATTGGTCCCACGTAAAGTGGCCTCATCCACAGAAGAGGATTAGAAGCGATTTCTTTAGCTGAAAATACTTTTGGGTAGAATTTTCATCAGAATAGGCAAGGTTAAAAACTGTTGCGGCAATGAAATAATAACAAAGGTGGGTACCGTTTTCAGCATTTGGATCAGGGCTTGACGCACCTGTTCAGCTTCATCCGGTGTTAATTCCTGGGTACGGGCTTTAACCAGTAAGTCGGACACTGCCTTACTTTCTTCAATTTCCTTTACTATCCTTCCCTTATTTTTTTCAGCAACCTTTGCCACACGGGCAATGTAATGTTCGCTCAGGCGCTTATAATCCTGTTTGTCTTGCAGGTACTCCAACTGCTGCCAATGCTCCAGCACAAAACCTTCAATAGCTATCATACTGTTCTCCAGGTCATCATCCGTAAACCCAAGGTATTCGCAAAAGCGCTTTAGAAAATCATGTTCAGCCTGTTCAACTTTCCGGTCTGCCCAGGTAGTTAAAATGGCGATTTCAAGAAAAAATTTCTTTAAAATCCAGGAGTTCTCAGAAGGTAAGTTAATGTCTTCAATGGCAACGCCTTTATCAAAAATAGCCAGCGCTTCTTTCTTTCTGGCGGGCGCCAGATCGGTTCCCTGTATGAAGTATTCCAACAGGCGTTGTTCTTCGTAATTAATTACTTCATCCGAGTGAGCGGCCGCGGCAATTACCTTTATTACAGAGAAACGAAGTTCTTCCCGTTCATAGCGGAAAAAGTCAGTGACAATTTGATCGGCATTGGTGTGCATCCACTGGCCGAAAATAAATACGTCCAAAAACAACAAGCTGTTATGAAAAAAGGATGTCCAGAAATTGTCTTTAAACTGTACAGACCGTTCGATACGCTTATCAAGGATTTTTTCTGCCAACTCCAGCGGAGATTTTCTCCGGCCAAATAACGTTTTGGCAGGCGTGGCCAATTCAGGGAAAATAGAATTATAAAACTTACCGATACTGTTCAGCGAGTCCACAAAGGCTCCTGATAATTCTTCGGGTGTATTAACCGGCTTGTTGTGGTGCAGTAAAGAACTGCTGATCAGGCTTTCAGCCAGTAAAATTTTTAGCTTGTCTTTCTCGTCCCATTCTTCTGCTGCCGGATGTTGAATTTTGCCCGCAGTTTGCCCGTACATCAATCCGGTAGGCTGCATGATCCGGTAAAGCGATTGCTCCGGATGTGAGGTCTTTTTGGATATTGAAATATCCTTGAACAGGTCCTTCCTGAACTCCAGGTACTCCTTTAACCAGCCTTTATCCTTGGGCTTCATGGGTCTTCAAACGGTTTAATTTACCAATTTTTAACCTCGGCTTCAATTATTTTTCAATATCGCGCCAGCCTTTCCGTTCAAGTGCTTTTGCTGAAGATTCCACTTTTACCTTCAGTGATTTTTTAAATTTATCCAGGCGATTTGCTACCGCTTTATCCGATGATCCGATGATTTGTACGGCTAATATTCCGGCATTTCGTGCGCCATTAAGTGCCACAGTTGCTACGGGCACTCCCGCAGGCATTTGAAGAATCGAGAGCACAGAATCCCAACCATCTATCGAATTTGAAGATTTTACGGGCACTCCAATTACCGGTAACGATGTAAGGGATGCTACCATGCCCGGTAAATGAGCCGCCCCTCCGGCACCGGCAATAATTACTCTTAATCCTTTTTTACGTGCCTGGCTCGCATAGTCAACCATCCGTTGTGGTGTGCGGTGTGCCGATACGATAGTAAGCTCATAGGCAACACCCAGTTCTTCGAGCGCCTCGGCAGCTTCTTTCATAATTTTTAAATCGGACTGGCTGCCCATAATGATACCGACTGATGGCTTGGTCATGCGATAACTTTTAATGTTCTTTTTACAAATCTGGCTTTCTCCTTTAGCGATTCTATATCCTGATCGACAATGGTAACATGGCCCATTTTACGAAAAGGTTTCGTGATTTTTTTTCCGTATAAGTGCACATGTACCCCCGAAATTTTTACTACCTCTTCAAAGCCCTCGTACCGGGCAGGACCTTCATAGCCTGGTTCGCCCAGCAAATTTACCATAGCACTCGGCATGATAATATCCGTGTCGCCCAGGGGTAATGAGAGTATTGCACGCAGATGCTGTTCGTATTGTGACGTTGCATTTGCTTCGATGGTTTGATGGCCGCTGTTGTGCGGACGGGGAGCTATCTCATTAACCAACACAAGGCCGTCACGCATTACAAACATCTCAACTGCCAATAAGCCCACTATTTTCAATTCTTCAACAACTTTTCGTGCAATCGCATCCGCCCGCTGGCGGGTCTCTTCCGTCAATTGTGCCGGTGAAAAAAGATATTCCACCAGGTTATGCTCCGGATGAAACACCATCTCAACGGGAGGATAAGATTTTATCTCACCCGCTTCATTGCGTGCCACTAAAACTGAAATTTCTTTTTCAAAATCAATCAGTCGCTCCAATAATCCGGGTGCATCAAAAGCCTTATCCAGGTCGTCTATCTGTCGGATGATCTGTACACCCCGTCCATCGTAACCCTCGCGGCCAAGTTTATGAACAGCGGGAATAAAATTTTGATGATCCTTTACTTCGGCCTGTGTCTCGGTTAGCACAAAGTCGGCTGTCGGGATATTAAATTCCCGGTAGAATAACTTTTGGCTTCGTTTGTCCTGGATTAATTCAATAACATCGGGCTGTGGGTAAACTTTTTTGCCCTCTTTTACCAGTGCCTTAAGTGCATCGGTATTTACGTTTTCAATTTCAATGGTGATGATGTCGGATTGAAGTCCGAACCCCAGTACAGTGTCATAATCGGTAAGCTTGCCCACATGATATTCGGATAAATTGCGGCAAGGCGCGTTAGGATCGGGATCAAGAACGGAAAAGGAAAGGTTGAAATCAATACCCGACTGGATGAGCATGCGGCCCAGTTGGCCTCCACCTAAAATGCCAATTTTAAAATTTTGTTGAAAAAAGGGGTTTTTCAATCTGCCGGTTTTGTGGAGCAAGTTAATGTAAACCCACGGGTATGGCAATGAAATAAGAATGCATTAGTTGCGTAACATTTCGACCGAACGAATAACATCACCAACTTCTATACGATGAACGACATC
>CAZOYJ010000019.1:4466-27940 GCA_964583905.1 uncultured Roseivirgaceae bacterium | reverse complement strand
ATCGACATTCCGGGTGTTGCGGGGCACCATCGAGGAGGCGCAGCCGACGACGGTGAGCAGGCCGATTCCGCACAGGGAACTGGCCACGGCGACGAACGCCCGATGTCTGATTTTCGCTGAGTTCATAAAGACCGTCCTTTACAATTCTGTAAAGCCTATACTTCGGATTAAGCAAGAAATAGAAATCCTTGAAATACGTTCGTCCATCAATATTGCTCCCCCCAAACTCAAACTGGATAAACCGAATTGAATCATTCTGCAACATGGAGGTTGCGCCTTTTAATACGGACAATTCGTGCCCTTCAACATCAAGCTTTAATACATCAATGCGGGTAAGTGCATGCTCGGCACAAAAACGATCCATTGTATCTACCGATATCGTATCGTGGTGGGTAAACGACCGCCCGGCATGCGTGAGGTCACGGGGATAAATGGAGGCCAGGGTTGAAGCAGCCTCATCGGCATACAGTTTGGTTTCACCTTGTGTTTCGCTGAACCCCAGCTTCCACAGGTAAAGATTTGGGGATGATTCAACGGAAGTCTTTAGTTTTTCAAATGCTGCGGGTGACGGTTCGAAAGCATGAAGCCGGTAAGGCGTACCTGCGAGCACGTTCATCACCGTTCGCGTATACGTCCCCTGGTTTGCGCCCACATCGAAAATCACCCACTCGTTCCGAGGAAAATTCTTCACGATCGACTTGAGCGCCCCTGCTTCTCCATTATCGCCATACCAACTGGCAACGCCATAATTCATACCCCATAAGGCGAGTTTATGGAGTTTGATGAAGAAGGGTTGAAGGAATTTTCTGCCCAGAAATTTACCAATGATTTGCATGCACCAATACGCGCATAAAAATACACTTCCTCCCGAAAATACAGGTTGTTGAACCATTTATTAGTTTTACCGCTCATGGGTGTTGTTATCCGGCAAAGTATTCTCACCTCCATCATCTCCTACCTCGGTGTGGCAATCGGGTACGTTAACCTGTTATACCTTTACCCGAAATTCCTGGAGATCGAGCAAATCGGGTTGTTGCGCACCTTACAAGATGCCGCCATATTGTTTGTACCATTTGCCCAGTTGGGACTGGCACACAGCATCACCCGCTTCTTCCCCCACTTTAATAAAAGCAAGGAAAGCGCTTCTGCGTTCATCACGGTAATCTTACTGTTTTCACTAATCGGGTTTGCATTGTTCTGGCTGATCTTTTCGTTGGCTGAAACCCAGATTCTCGCTTTCTTTAACGATCAGGCGGAAGCTCTTGCGCCCTACCTCAACCTTATTCTGTGGCTTACTTTGCTGTTGCTGCTCACCACGTTGCTCGAAACCTATTCCCGTTCCCTGCTTAGGGTTGCTTTTCCAAGTTTTTTGCGTGAGGTGGGCATCCGGTTGTTGCAGGCAGTGCTGGTAAGCTTGTACTTTATTCAACTCATCAGCTTTCACGATTTTTTGGTGTATAACGTGGTAATCTACGCGGTCACGTTGAGTGTCCTCATCCTTAATCTCACCTTATCGGGACAACTAAAGCTTCACCTTACGTTTTCGCTTCTTCAGGTTACACGACTCAAGGAGTTGCTTCAGTTCAGCTTGCTGAGTTTTGTGGGCACCAGTTCCATGATCATCATCGGCAAGGTGGATAGCCTGATGGTTGCCGGTTTGGCGGGTTTTGCTTCCAACGCGATTTACACCACAGCATTTTACATGGCCACCGTTATTGAAATCCCCAAACGCGCCATCTTAAATACTACGATGCCCCTGATTTCGGAGGCGTTTGAAAAAAATAACCTGCAGGAAATCGACACCATTTATAAAAAGGTGTCGGTTAACCAGTTTATCGTTGGTGCCCTGCTGCTGATTGGTGTGTGGGCCAACCTGCACAATATTTATATGCTGGTACCGAAAGGCGAACTGTTTGAAGCGGGCGCTTATGTTGTGGTACTGATCGGATTGGGCAAACTGATGGATATGCTTTTTGGGCCCAGCAGCGAAATTATCGTACTCTCCAAATATTATGCTTTTAATATCGTAGTTGTTTTGGTGTTGGCTGTTACGGTAATCGCACTTAACCTGGTGTTGATACCGCGGTACGGCATTACCGGTGCCGCTGTTGGCTCCGCGCTTGCACTCTTCCTGTTCAACGGTATAAAATTTTTATTTATTTATTGGAAATTCAGGTTACAACCCTTCAGCCCGGCTACGCTGAACGTGTTGGGCATCTCGGTGGTAACCGTTGGGTTAAACCTCTTATTGCCCAAACTCGAATGGGTGTTGGCCGACCTTGCGTATCGCTCGGGCCTGCTCACGTTGGTATTTGGATCGCTGGTGTTATTTACCAGAAGCTCACCCGAGATCAGTGCATTGGTTTCCCACGTGCTGAACCGGTTTAGAAAGTAGTTAAAACTTTAAACCACTCCCTATGCGAATTCTAGCGGGTACCTGTTTTTTTTTCGTCCTCCTCATGAGCAAGTGATGAAACTCTATCGAATCATTCTTCCGGTTCCGGATCTTGAACAAGCAGTCCGATTTTATGCCGGCATATTCGGGCAAGAAGGCATACGGGTTTCGTCCGGCCGGCATTATTTTGATTTGGAGCGAACTATCCTGGCGTTGTATGATCCGCTTGCCGATGGCGATGAAATTCACCAACCCTGGGTGTTTCACGAAAACCAATACCTCTACATCGCCACCGACAACCTGGAAACCATCCACAAAAAATTCATCGCGTCCGAAAGCCGGTATGTCGACCCGGAAATCAACACCATGCCCTGGGGCGAGCGCTTATTCTATGCCAACGATTTGTTTGGCAACCCGATTTGTTTTGTTGACCGTAAAACCGTGTTTACCGGGTAACGTTATGAAACGGATCTGCGAAACCGGGCGATTGAGGCTTCGTGAATTTACAGTCCAGGATGCCCCATTCATTATTGACTTACTGAACAGCGAAAAATGGCTTCAATTTATTGGTGAACGGAATGTAAAAACCGAACCACAAGCCAAAGCATACCTGGAAAACGGGCCGTTAACCAGCTACCGCGAACATGGATTTGGCTTATGGGCCGTTGAGCTGAAACCGGAAAACACGCTGATCGGAATGTGCGGTTTATTGAAAAGGGAAACCCTCAACCATCCCGACATCGGCTTTGCCCTATTACCGCAGTATATGGGCAAAGGGTATGGGCTTGAGGTTGCCCGGGCAACTATGCTAGTAGCAAAGGATACCCTAAAATTACCGGTAGTTTACGCTATTGTTCTTCCAACGAATACAACCTCCATCAATTTGTTGCAAAAAATCGGCATGACCTTTCAGCGGAATTTTCAATTTCCGACCAAGCCTGAGGCATTGTTACTCTATAGCAATTCTCCTATCGCAAAAGATTCACCAATTTTCCGGTAATGGCTTTACGCGAATAATGCGAAAGGTCGGCTTTTTTGATATTGGGCGTTGTGGCCGTTTGCCAATGGTTGAAGGCCGTTAGTACCAGATTTTTGATTTCCGCAACATCGTTGCTCTCCACCATAGTGCCGGTACCGGTTTGTTGCAATACGGTAGCCGCATCGCTCTTTACCGGGCCAATCCCCAGTACCGGCACACCCGTTGCGATGTATTCAAACAACTTACCCGGGAAGAAGCCGTGCGGATCCCGGTAACCGGTAAGAATCAATACCAGCAAGGATGTGCTGCCGTAATATTCCATCACCTTTTCATGGGTAACGTTTCCGGTAAACTGCACCCATTCGCGCAACGCGGAACGAGCCGCTACATAATCTTTAAAGGGCTGATATACCTCGCCTACAAATTCCATTACCGTATTTGTTCGGAAGTTTTCATCCGTTTCAATCAACTGTTGCAAAGCTTCTATAAACGGAACCGGGTCGCGTTGTTCGTTTACAATTCCGATATGCCGGATGGTAAATTTTTCAGGTTTACGGTATCGGATTGCGCTGAAGTCGGCTTCATCAAATCCATTGGTGAGCAACACGGCCGGCTTGCCCGACAGCGCTTCAAAACGTTGCACGTAAAACGGGGTAACCGAAACCACTACATCGGCAGTTTTCAGCACCTTTTGCTCAAGGGCCCGATGCCGCTTCATGGCCCACGCCCCCACCTGAAGTTTTTCCCACAGGCCCCATTCGGTCCAGGGATCACGGAAGTCGGCAAGCCAATGCAACGTTGGATTTTTCTGTTTCAATTTCAATCCGATGAGGTGCATGCTGTGGGGTGGACCGGTAGTAATGAGAGTGGTGATCTTTCGATCAGCTATAAAGTCGTGTAAAAATTTTACAGCAGGTCGTTTCCAGAAAATCCGTGGATCGGGAATGAACAGGTTGGCTCGAATCCAGTTGGTTAAGCGTTGAAACAAGGATTGTTTTTTTGCGGATGGTTTAGCTGCAGGAAATGTAGTCTGTTTTGGTTTTGAAAAGATTGATGCGAGGGCATTAAAAATTCCATACGGCTCCCAGATCGGAAGTTTGATGATTTCCGCTTCAACGGGAACATCCTTTAACAGCGACTCATCTTTAATTTCAAAGGCAGGATTTTCAGGCGTAAACACGTAGGGTTGCCAGCCGAAGGAAGGTAGGTATTTCACAAACTTAAGCCAACGTTGCACTCCACTGCCTCCGCTGGGCGGCCAGTAATAGGTAACGATCAGTACTTTTTTATCCATGCGTAACCCTAAAATTCTTCAATCCGGTTTTTAATCGCCTCAATATTAACCGGATTCATCCAGATAATTTCATGGTCACGTTTAAACCACGTAAACTGCCGTTTCGCATACCTGCGGGAGTTACGCTTCAACAACCGGATGGCTTCATCCCGATCGTACTTCCCGTCCATAAAATCAAAAATCTCCTTGTACCCTACTGTTTGTAAGGCAGTATATTGACGGTGGGGATATAACCGTTCTGCTTCCTCAAACAACCCTGCTTCAATCATCTTATCCATGCGTTCGTCTATCCGGTTATATAGTTCCGTTCGGTCAAGCTCCAAACCAATCTTGATCGCCCGAAACGGTAATGTACGTTTGCTTTGCTTTTGAAAACTGCCGATGGACATACCCGTGGCTTTTACTACTTCGAGGGCACGCATCAGCCGGGCGGGGTTTTGCCGATCGAGTTTTGCGTACTGTTCCGGATCAAGTTGTTGCACCGTTTGCTGAAGCCAGGCCAGGCCTTCGAGCTTGTATCGTTCAGTAATTTCTTCGCGGATTTCATCGGGCACTTCGGGGATCTCATCAAAGCCTTCCAACAGTGCTTTAATATAGAGTCCCGAACCTCCCACAACCACCACAGCATCGTAATGTTCAAATAGCGTATAGATCAGAGCGAGGGCTTCATCCGCAAAGACGGCAGCATCATAGGTTTCCAAAATACTGTGGGAATCAATAAAATGATGCTTCACCAAGGCCAGCTCTTCGGAGGAGGGCTTGGCTGTGCCAATGGTCATTTCCCTGAAAAACTGCCGTGAATCTGCGGAAATAATTTCGGTGTTGAAATGACGGGCCAGCCGGATGGCAACTTCCGTTTTACCCACTCCCGTTGGGCCAACAATTACGATTAATTTCTTGCTCGTTAATTCCACCGACTAAAATTACGAATGACAACGGATGAATAACGAATAATCTGATACATTCATAAAATATCAATTATCTTCGCCCCATCGAAACCACCCACTATGATCAAATACACCGTTCCGTTTTTAACCAAGCTTGAGGATATGATTGTCGAATCGGACTATACGTTGCGGTACGAGAAGGGAAATTTTAAATCCGGGTATTGCCTGTTGCGGGAGCAGAAGATCATCATCGTCAATAAATTCTACACGACCGAAGGGAAAATCAACGCCTTGCTGGATATTCTGAAAACCCTGGAATTAAATACCACTCGTTTCACCGAAAAAAGTCAGAAGTTGTACGAGGAACTATTTCAGGCACAGGCAAGCTAATAAGTTTTATATTTCGCGCTATCGCATTGAACATCACATTCCTCGGAACCGGCACGTCACAAGGTGTACCCGTTATCGCTTGTACCTGCGAGGTGTGTACCTCACTGGACTATCGCGACAAGCGGTTGCGTACCTCCGTATTGATTGAAACCAGCAACCTGGCCCTGGTTATTGATACCGGGCCGGATTTTCGCCAACAAATGCTGCGCGAACAAGTTGACCGTTTGGATGGGGTACTGTTTACGCACGCACACCGCGATCATACCGCAGGGTTAGACGATGTGCGGGCTTATAATTTTTTGCAGGACACCACTATGCCGGTATTCGGATCGGCACCTACGCTAAACCAGATTAAAAGCGATTTCGCCTACATCTTCGGACCAAAGAATTATCCCGGGCTCCCCCGGATTGAATTAAACCCTATTACGAATGAACCCTTTCAATTCCAGGGGTTGGAAATAATCCCCTTACCTGTACTTCACCTTCACATGCCGGTACTGGGCTTTCGGATTGGTGATTTCAGCTACATCACCGATACCAATAATATTCCGGAATCAACCTTGCAAAAACTGGAAGGAACAGAAGTGCTGGTGCTAACTGCATTACAGCGCGAATCACACATCTCACACTATAATCTTGAGGAAGCCGTTCAAATGGTGAAGCGGATTAAACCCCGGCTGGCTTACTTCACACACATCAGTCATAAACTTGGTGTGCATGCCGAAGTTGAAAAGGAACTACCCGAACGGGTGCATCTGGCGTATGACGGGCTGAAACTAACGATGGCCTGATCCGCCTACCAGTCAATTTCGGGTAAGCCCTTACTACTTAAGTATTCATTTGTTTTACTGAAGTGCTTGCAGCCGAAAAATCCACGATCGGCTGAGAAAGGTGACGGGTGTGCCGACATTAACACCTGGTGTTTGCCCCGATCGATGACCTCACCTTTCTTTTGTGCGTATGCTCCCCACAACAAGAAAACGACATGGGCTTTCGCTTCCGAAATTTTTTTTATCACGGCATCGGTAAAAATTTCCCAACCCTTGTTTTGATGCGAACCCGGTGTGGATGCCCTCACGGTGAGCGTTGCATTCAACAACAGCACGCCCTGGCGAGCCCAGCGTTCCAGGTTACCGTTTGCCGGAAAGGGTTTACCCAAATCACTTTGAATCTCCTTGAAGATATTCACCAGCGAAGGCGGCATCTTAACACCCTCGTGAACGGAAAAACACAAACCGTTCGCCTGGCCGGCACCGTGGTACGGATCCTGTCCGATGATCACCACCTTTACCTGATCAAAATCGCATTCATCAAAAGCATTGAAGATTTCCTGCCCGGGCGGATAAACCGTAGCCGTTTGATACTCGGTCTTCACAAATCCGGCTAATTGCTGAAAATACGGTTTGGTAAATTGATCCTGTAATTTTTCTTTCCAGGAAGGGGCTATTTTAACGTCCATTTGACCTATTTGAAGTAAATGCAAAGCGAATTTTCGCGAAAGATTGTTAATTCCAAAAAATTAATATTTTTGAACCGCATGGTAACCGAAGTAACACAGGGAATACGCGTAACTGTTGAAACCGAATACCAACCGGGGTACTCCAGTCCGAGCCAATACCACTACGTATTTACCTACCGCATTACCATTGAAAATCAAAGTGAAAACACCATCCAACTGCTTAGGCGGCATTGGCATATTTTTGATGCCGGCTTTACAGCCCGCGAAGTGGAGGGCGAAGGCGTGGTTGGTCAGCAGCCTGTTTTAGAACCCGGCCAGTCACATCAGTATGTTTCCGGATGTAACCTGAAATCCGGTATTGGTAAGATGACGGGCACCTACCTGATGGAGCGCATTGTAGACGGAGTCAAACTTGAGGTGAACATTCCCGAGTTTGTTATGGTTGCTCCTATCCGCCTCAATTAAGTGTCGGTTTTTTTTAAGATAAAGACGTTCATAAACTACTGGCTGGATGCCGTAGATGACCATTCCCTGCACGCACCTTTTTTATTTGATTTTTATACGCAGGTGATCAAACGTGAAACCCTTGACGATCCGTTGATTGAATCGTTGCGAAAGCAACTTTCGAATAACCACCGCGAAATTGAAATCCAGGATTTTGGTGCTGGCTCCAAGCATACCCAAAGCAATACCCGTAAAATCAGCGACATTGTAAACGTCAGCCTGAGTGCGGCTAAATTTTCAACCTTGTATCTTCGAATTGCCGAGTATGCCCAAGCCAAGACCATTATTGAACTGGGCGCATCGTTGGGCATTAACACACTTTACCTGGCAAAAAAAGAAGGCGCCCGGGTATATGCCTTTGAGGGCTCTCCGGCCATTTCCGAAATCGCTTCCATCAGCTTTGAATTTGGCGGGGCTACCAACATCGAATTGATAACGGGTAACCTTGACAACACCTTGTATGCCAACCTGTCGCGTATCCCTAAAGTAGACCTCGCCTTTATGGACGCCAACCACCGGTATGAACCAACCATGCGATACTTTGAATCGCTGCTGGCCCGGAGCCATCACAAAAGTATTTTTATACTGGATGATATTCACGATTCGCCCGACATGCAGAAAGCCTGGCAGGCCGTTAAAAAACATCCCCTGGTTTATGTTACGGTCGACTTGTTCCGGTGTGGAATAGTCTTCTTTGATCCGGCATTAAACAAACAACACGTTGTATTGCGCTTTTGACCGTTGGAATAGGGGTAAATACCCTTATTTTTGCAGCAGCTTAACCCTTAATTCAATTTATGAGCGAACCTGGAAAAAACGAACCTGCTGCACCGGTTAAAAAGAAAAAATCCAACCAGAAGTACGCTATTATTATAGCCCTGCTGTCCATCATCATCATCATTCAATTTGTAAACAGCTACTTTAACCGGCAGGAACGCGATGAACTCCGGGTTGAGAAAGTTAACACCGAAGAAGAGTTGGCCAGCACCATGCAACGCCTGGACGAGATCAGCACCGAACTGGACAAGCGCATTGCCGAAATCGAACAGTTGGGAGGCGACATCACCGAACTCACCAAAGCCAAGCAGGAAATTGAAAATGAATTGAAACGAACCCGGAGAGCGAACGGACAGGTTATTAAAGAATTAAAAGACAAAGTGGAGGGCTACGAGCTCCTGCTGCGCAACAAGGATGAAGAAATAGACAAGCTGCGCAACGTAAACAAAGAACTCCTAACCGAAAATGTAACCCTTAAAACTCAGCGCAATATCCTGGGCGATTCCATTAACCGGCTGGCCCAAACCAAGGAGGAACTGGCCAACAAAGTGGTTATAGCTTCTCAACTCAAAGCCGAAAATGTGAAGATTGTAGCCTTGAATGATCGTGGACGTGAGCGTGAATCGCCTTTCCGCAACCGGCAGGTGGGCAAACTTAAAATCGATTTTAACCTGGCCGAGAACAATGTGGCGCCCGTTGAAGGAAAGAAAATCATGATCCGGATTATAGATGAAAACGGACAGGTACTCTTTGATGTAGCCCGCGGATCGGGCACGTTCATCTACAACGGCAAGGAAGAATTTTACACGGCTGCACAGGAAATCCTATTCGACAATACGCGACAAAAGCTTACCTACATCTACGACAAAGGTTCAGACTATGCTACCGGTACGTATACCGTTGAAATTTATTGTGAAGACTACAAGATGGGTTCCGGGCAATTTGCGGTACGGTAATTAATCGCGTACCCGGTTCAAGGCCAGCATTCCCACCACCCAATTGGGTAATGGTTTTTCCATCGGGCGGTTTTGGATGTTCAGGAATACACCCAGCTTTTCGATGATTGGAATTTTGTGGGTTTCGACAAACTCAATCAAAGTTCCGTCAGGATCTTCGATATACGAAAAGTGCCCTGCAGCTTTTCCCATGTCGAATGAATTACTGCTGTCAACGGTGAACGGATACCCGGCTTCGCGGCAACGCTCCTTCAGGTGCTTCATGCCCCGGATATCGAAACACACATGAATAAACCCAAGATCACCCCAGTTTCTATCGTGAAAAATTTTGCTGGCCACCCTGTCTTTTACCTCCACCAATTCAATTTCGGTTGACCCTAACAGTTTACCGAACGCACCGCGGCATGGCGCATGCGCTTTTAATAAAACTCTTCTGAGCGTTGCGTCTCCACCCGGTACGCCAGCTACATCATCAAATTTTCCGGACACATCATATGCCATCGTATTGTGTTCCAGTATATGTTGATATAAATCAATTGCCTTGTCAATATCCGTTACACCAATGGTTACCCCCGATACACCTCCATTGGGAAATCCATTTCGCTTAAACCAACTATCATTTTCGATAATCTCAAAAACATTATGATACGGATCAGTCACATAAAAGTGTAATTGTCCATCGGGGGTTTTCGATGGAGCAGTCAGCATTTTTACGCCTTTTGATTGAAGAAATTCATGTGACTTATGCACATTACACGTTTTCAGTTTCACGGCAAATATTCCGGTATCGCCAAGCTGGTGCCGGTTGGGTGCTCCCTCAGGTTCTTTCGAAGTGTATTGCCAGATTTCAAACCCGCCTCCTCCCAGCATGTTCATGGCTAAAACCGCATGCCGGCTTTCCACCGTATCCGCGGTGTACCGGGTCATTAACGAGGCCTCGGCCGAATCTTCAAAAATGGGTACATCAAAGCCAAAGTGCTTTCTGTACCATGTCCAGGCCTCTGCAGCGTTTCTGACACCAATACCGATCTGCTGAATTCCGCAAACAATGTAATTCATCTAAAATGGGGGATAATGTGATCGAACAGGAAAGAACGGCACCGGAGGTATGTGCCGGGTAATTAAAGAAGTCTAAATAAACAATAATAAAGGCTAAAGATGCTGAAAAAATACCCGAAAACCCCTCCTTTTAAAGGGTAATTGTGCCCTTAGCAGAAATTTTTCCATTTACCGTGCTTTCTCTATATTTGCACCCTCATTTTAAACACTTACAAATAAACTATGAACAATTACGAAACAGTATTCATTTTGAATCCCGTTTTGTCTGAAGATCAGATGAAGGATACTGTTGAAAAGTTCGTGAATGTGTTGAAGAAAGCCAATGCAGAGGTGGTAAACATCGAGCATTGGGGGCTTCGTAAGCTGGCGTATCCAATCCAGAAGAAGTCGACCGGTTTCTACAACCTTATCGAGTTTTCAGCAAACCCTTCGGTGATTGAAACACTCGAAACGGAGTACAGACGCGATGAATCGGTGATGCGCTTCTTAACCATCACCCTCGACAAACATGCCCTGGCCTACAACGAAAGAAGGCGCAAAGGCGAATTCAACAAAAACAACCGCAAACCGGTGCGTAAAGCTGAGGAGGAGCTGGCCAAATGACGTTAATGAATGAACCCATCAAGCGGGTAGAACAAAAACCCAAGTACTGCCGCTTCAAGAAAAACGGAATCAAGTATATCGATTATAAAGATCCCGACTTCCTGTTCAAGTTTATCAACGAGCAGGGGAAGCTATTACCCCGCAGGCTTACCGGTACCAGCTGGAAATTCCAGAAGAAAGTGTCGCAGGCGGTAAAGCGTGCGCGCCACATGGCCATCCTTCCGTTTACCGGTGATTCGTTAAAGTAATGCTACACTTTATTTAACAGAACTGATCATGGAAGTAATATTGAAACAAGACGTACAAGGCGTAGGGTATAAGAACGATATCGTAAAGGTTAAAGCCGGCTACGGTCGCAACTACCTTATTCCGAAAGGACTGGCCATTATTGCCAATGCCTCCAATCGCGCATTGACTGTAGAGAACAATCGCCAGATGGCACACAAAGCCGCCAAACTTAAGCAAGATGCTGAATTGTTGGCTTCGAACATCGGAGAACTTACGATTGAACTGAAAACCAAAGCCGGTGAAAGCGGTAAGATATTTGGCGCGGTAACAGCCCTCCAGGTATCCGATGCCCTGAAAGCCAAAGGCTTTGAGGTTGACCGCAAGAGAATCATCTTTAAAGAGCAACCCAAACAATTGGGAACCTACACGGCAACCCTTGACCTTCACAAAGAAGTGAAGCACGAAATCAAGGTTGACGTTGTAGAAGAGTAACGTGCTGATTACTTGAAATATAAAAGAGCTCCTCAACACGGGGCTCTTTTTTTGCCCGGCCGATACGTTTTGAAATGGTATCTTCGAAAGCCGGTACAAACCAACCCCGTTTCGATGCAAAGTTTTCGTACACCGCTACACCCCGAACCCATCGCAAAACCTTGCCGGTTGCAGGATTCCTTCCTTACCCTGGGCTCCTGCTTTTCCGATATTATGGGTCAAAACCTGGCCGATTACAAATTCAAAACCCTGGTCAATCCCTTCGGCACCATCTATAACCCCGAATCCATCCATAAGCTGGTTCGCTATGCGCTTTTTATTAAGCCTCCTGCCGATCACACGTATCTGAACCACGGGGATATTCATACAAACTTCGACTTTCATTCTTCCTGCTCGGCATTGGAACGATCCGTGCTCGAAAAGAAACTAACCGAAACGATTGGTCTGACGCATTACTTTCTGAAATCGGCCAACTGGCTGATGATTACCTATGGCACAGCGTGGGTGTATACCCGGAACGATACGGGTGAGGTAGTGGCAAACTGTCATAAACTTCCGGGTAATCAGTTCACCAAAGAATTGCTTACGCAGAAAAAAATTCTCGACTCGTTTACACCCCTCCATAAAGAACTGAAAGCCTTCAACCCCGATCTCCGGATTATCCTAACCGTAAGCCCGGTGCGCCACCTCCGCGACACGCTCCCCCTCAACAGCGTAAGCAAATCGGTGTTGCGCCTGGCGTGTTATACGCTGAGCGAACAACAGGAAGACATCCATTACTTTCCAGCTTACGAACTACTTATAGATGACTTGCGGGATTACCGGTTTTACAAAAGCGATATGATCCACCCCTCGGAAGAAGCAGAACGTTACATCTGGGAAAAGTTTGTGCACGCTTATTTTGATGATGAAGCCAAAGCATTTATGGATACCTGGAGCGAAATCAGGCGCAGACTTAACCATAAACCGTTTCAGCCTGCTTCGCAAGGGCACCAACGTTTTCTCCGTGAATTGCTGAAGGCGTTGGAAGAAATCAGCGCCACGGTACCGGTTGATCAGGAAATAAAGTGGATAAAGTCGCAATTGCTATGACGGTCCAGAAAAAAGCCAACCGGCTGATCCACGCAACCTCACCCTACCTGTTGCAGCATGCCTACAACCCGGTAGATTGGCATGAATGGGACGCAGAAGCCATGCAAAAAGCAATAGCCGAAAACAAACCCATTCTGGTAAGCATTGGTTATTCGGCCTGCCACTGGTGCCACGTAATGGAACGTGAATCGTTTGAACATCATGAACTGGCCGCCCTCATGAATCAACACTACATCTGCATAAAAGTGGACCGTGAGGAACGCCCCGATGTTGACCAGGTGTATATGGAAGCCGTACAGGCCATGGGCATTAATGGTGGCTGGCCGCTGAATGTTTTTCTCACACCCGATCAAAAACCGTTTTATGGCGGAACGTATTTCCCACCACAGGCATGGGCGCAAGTACTTCAAAACATTTTCCAGGCCTGGCAATCCCGAAGGGATGAAATCACGGAGTCCGCGGAAGCGTTGACGAACATCCTTTCAACCGGAGACAGCAGGCATCTATCACAAGCATCCGGTGTTGCACTGGCTGAAGCGCTGGAAAAAATGTACCGCCACCTCGAACGCAACTTCGATACCACGTGGGGCGGATTTCAGAAAGCTCCGAAATTCATCATGCCCTCGGTGTGGTTGTGGCTGCTCCGGTATTACCACCTGACAAATCAGGAAGGCGCCTTACAACACGTCCGGCTCACGCTCACCAAAATCCTGGATGGCGGCATCTACGATCAGGTGGGTGGAGGCTTTGCCCGCTACTCGGTAGATGGGGAATGGTTCGTGCCCCACTTTGAAAAAATGTTGTACGACAATGCCCAGTTAATAAGCCTGTATGCGGAAGCATTTGTAGTTACCCAAAACGCAGACTATAAACGTGCGGTTTACGAAACCTTCAACTGGCTGAAACTCGAAATGACGCATCCTGAAGGCGGATTTTACTCGGCCCTCGATGCCGATAGTGAGGGAATAGAAGGAAAATACTATTGCTGGACAAAACCAGAACTGGAGCAAATCCTCGGTAAAGAGGCTGCCCTTTTATGCGACTATTTTGGAGTTACGGATGCAGGGAATTGGGAACACGGTCAGAATATTTTAAAGCGCACACTTCCCGACAATCTTTTTCTTGAAAAACAGAACCTCACGACAAACAAGTGGCAAACCTCCTTAACACAATACAAAAATAAATTGCTTGCCGTAAGGGATACTCGTATACGGCCCGGCCTGGACGAAAAAATTCTTACCGGTTGGAATGCCCTGATGATCTGCGGCCTGATTGATGCCTATCATGCTTTTGGTGATAAGATATTTCTGGAAGTCGCACAAAGGAATATGCAGTTTATCGAAAAGCATGTAATGGAAGAGGAAAAAGTTTACCGGTCGTTTAAAGGCAAACGTTCACCTACCGAGGGATTCCTCGAAGATTATGCTTACCTGATCAAGGCCTGCATCAACCTATACCAGGCTACCTGTGATGAAGTATGGCTTGGAAAGGCCGACAAGTTGACAACATATGTTGTTCGAAACTTTTTTGACGCACAGGACGGCCTGTTCTTTTTTACCAGTAAATCTGCCGAAAAGCTGATTGCCCGTAAAAAGGAATTATTCGATAACGTCATTCCGGCATCCAATAGCGTTATGGCAATGAACCTCCACCACCTGGGAATTTTACTGGACAAACCCGAATGGAAGACGATGGCCGAAAAGATGGTTAACGGGTTATCTGAACTCATGCTTAACGAGCCCAACTATTTATCCAATTGGGGAATTGCCTTTCTGGAGTTGAAGGCAACATTAGCGGAGGTCGCGATTATCGGGAAAGAGGCGCTTGAATACAAAAACAAGTTTCACCGGCACTACCTTCCTTTTGCTGTGTATGCAGGAGCAGAATCCGGAAGTACCCTTCCTTTGCTGAAAGAAAAGATCGCCCTACAGGATCGCACTACGGTATATGTTTGCCGGAATTACAGTTGCCGGCAACCGGTGCAGGATATTGATGCCGCGATTAACCTGATCCTTAATAAATCTTAGTTTTGCATTTTCTGTACCGTGCAAGAACCTGCTACCACAACCTCAAGAGCAACCTACTTCGCAGAGATCCTGCTACCGGTACCCATACCCAAGCTCTTTACCTACCGGGTACCGCTTGAACTGAACACCAAAATCAGTATTGGTCAACGGGCAATTGTTCAATTTGGCGACCGGAGAATACTCACCGGCATCATTGCAACGCTGCACGAACAGCCTCCCACCGAATACGAAGCCAAATATATACTTGAATTACTGGATGTTGAGCCGGTCGTCCATGCGCAACAACTCAGTTTCTATCAGTGGATAGCGGATTACTATATGTGTACGGGGGGCGAGGTACTCAATGCTGCGCTGCCATCCGGATTGAAACTCTCTAGCGAATCCATGGTTCAACTGCATCCGGCCTTCGATTGGGAAGAAACCTTGTTTGAATTCTCCGAAAAGGAAACCATGTTGTTGAAGCACCTTGCTTCCGGCCCGATGTCGTATTCGGAAATTTCAACGCTGCTGGGTGTCAAGCACATTTACAGTATCCTGAAATCACTGAGCAGCAAAGAATCCATCATCCTGTTTGAAGAGGTTAAGGATAAATTCAAACCCAAAATCGAAAAGCGAATCCGGTTGATGACCGAATGGGTGGATCATAAGGCGCTTGAAAAAGTTTTTGCCGAACTGAATTCCCGGCCGAAACAGGAGGAAATTTTGCTGAAGTACCTGCAGGAAATTCCGGTGCTCCACGATCCGGGCGCCAACAAGAAAGGAATCAGTAAGAGCAGTCTGCTGCAGGGCGCCCTGTCACCGGCATCGCTGAACACGTTAATCAAAAATAACATCCTGGAAGAATTCGAAGTAGTGGTTTCAAGGTTTGAACCGGTAACTTCCGAAGAGCTACCAGACGTTACGTTGAGTGATGAACAACAGGAAGCACAGCAAGCCATTTTCAAAGCCTTCGAACAACACAACACCGTGTTGCTGCACGGCATCACCGGAAGCGGTAAAACTGAAATTTACATTAACCTGATCCGGAAAGCGCTTGAAAGCGGAGCGCAGGTGTTGTACCTGCTTCCGGAAATTGCCCTCACCACGCAAATCGTTCAGCGCCTGCGTAAACTTTTTGGCGAACACATGGGCGTATACCATTCGCGGTTTACTGACAACGAACGGGTAGAAGTATGGAACGGGGTGTTAACCGGCAGGTTTAAGTTTGTGGTAGGCGTTCGCTCTTCCATTTTTTTGCCGTTTGATAACCTGGGGCTGATTATTGTAGACGAGGAGCACGATACCTCCTATAAACAACAGGAGCCCGCGCCCCGGTATCATGCCCGCGATGCTGCCCTCATGATGGCCCATCAGCATCACGCCAAAATTATTTTAGGATCGGCAACACCTGCGGTAGAAACCTATCACTTAGCGCAAACCGGAAAATATGGTCTGGTGGAGTTACACAGGCGTTATGGCGATGCCCAACTACCGGAAATTATCCTGGCCGATATGCACCAGGAGCGAAAACAAAAATCAAACAAGGGCGAATTTTCCAGGTTACTGCTTTCGTCCATTACGGAATCGCTGTCGAATAAGGAGCAGGTTATTGTTTTCCAAAACCGCAGGGGGTACTCCCCTATCCTGGAATGTGAAGACTGCCAATGGATACCCCGGTGTATCAATTGTGCCGTAAGCCTTACCTATCATCAATTCAAGCATGCCGTAATCTGCCATTATTGTGGCTACCGCGAACCCTTGCCCGCCTCGTGCCCAACCTGTTCATCAAAACGATTACGAACCCCCGGGTATGGAACGGAAAAGCTGGAGGAGGAATTGAAACTTCATTTTCCGGAAGCGCGCATTCAGCGTATGGACTTAGATACTACGCGTTCGAAAACCGGGTACGAAACCATTATCGAGCAATTTGAAAAAGGCGATACCGATATATTAGTAGGCACCCAAATGGTTACCAAGGGTTTGGATTTTGACCACGTAAGTCTGGTGGGTGTGTTCAATGCCGACCGCATGATGCACTTTCCGGATTTCCGATCGTATGAGCGTGCCTTTCAATTGATCACCCAGGTAAGCGGAAGGGCCGGAAGACGGGATAAACCCGGCAAAGTGGTCATCCAGACTGCTGCGGTTGAACACCCTGTGCTTCAATACGTGCTCCATCATAAGCTGCCAGAATTTTACCGGCATGAAATGCACGACCGCAGGCAACACCTCTACCCGCCCTTTAGCCGGTTGATTGAAATTACGGTGAAACACATGGATAAAAAAGTTTCGCGCGAGGCTGCCGAAACGTTGAGCGAGCAATTGATCAGGCAAGTTTCGGGAATTAAAGTACTAGGGCCGGGTGAACCAATGATTTCCAAAATCAGAAACCAATACCTAATGACCATGCTGTTGAAAATTCCACGCGACTCCGGGAACCTCAAGGAGATTAAACGCAACATTAACGCGCTTTGCCAGCAGTTGGTGCTGAATAAGGATTACCGGAATGTGCGCATCATCGCAGATGTAGACCCGATGTAGAATTCAATTGTGAATAAACGAAAGGGTTTTTACCGGCCCATCATTCTGAACCCTGGCAATCAGGTTTTTAAACGTTTGGTACGGCCCTTCGGCAATGGTAAGGTTAAGCAACCAACCCGGAATAGATCCACCCGGGTCAACCAGGAAATAATATTCAACCCGAAGTTCCGAAGGATTGAGGGGTGTAATCACCCACCGGGTTTCTGATTTCGGAACACGAATCACGCCTTCTTTTTCAGGATGACTTTTGGGTTCGCTGATGGCGGTGATCCGGGTAACCTTTGTTTCCGAATCTTGTAAAATCTTCATGCGAACCACCAGGTCGCGATTCGAAACCGGCCAAGGCGCTTTTACTTCGCCCCGGTACAGGAATTCGCGTTCACTGGTACGATGAATCATTTCGGTTTGTATAACCTTGTATTGCCAGCCTGGGTATTGCTCAACATCCATGATGATGGACGCCAACGTAGAAAGGGAAGCCTCCAGTTGGAAAGTGGCAGAAATGGATTTTAGTTTTGAATCCGGTGTGTCGCAAACATACACCTTAATACCATCTTTGGATTTACGGAGTTCACACTCATCATCCGGGGCGGTTAACCCGGTAGCAACCAGTAATACGATCAACAGCAGCACCTTACTTACCCCTTCATCCATTCGCATCATCCTTACAAGATACTAAAAACTTAACCGGAAATTGAAAGTTATTGCAGAAATCAGTTAAGTGGCTGTTAAAGAAGTCTATTACCACCTAAGTGAAGTGTTCTTACGAAAGAATTTCCCAATCCTCATTCAAAGCAGAGATGGCCTGGTGCGCGGTAAGATCAAACTGGCAGGGCACAACGGATACATAGTTGTTGGCAATGGCCCATTCATCGTTGTCTTCGCCCTTATCGAAGTTTACAAAGTTGCCGGTCATCCAGAAATAACTTCGCCCATTCGGATCGTATCGTTGCACAAATTCCTCCACCCATTTGGCGTTGGCCTGGCGACAAACCCGAACGCCTTTGATGGTTTCGTTTCGCTTTGGCGGAAAATTTACATTCAGCGCCACCCCTTTTGGCAATCCTTTTTTAAGAACCTGGAGGGTAATGGACTTGATGTATTCTTCGGTGTGCGAAAAATCAGCATCGTGGGAATAATCACATAACGAAAACCCGATGGCGGGCGCGCCTTCAATGGCACCTTCAATGGCAGCCGACATGGTACCGGAGTATAACACACTAATGGAAGTATTGCTGCCGTGGTTGATGCCGCTTACGATCACATCGGGTTGACGCTGGTCTTTCAACACAAAATGACGTGCCATCTTTACGCAATCGGCCGGAGTGCCGGAACATTCAAAAGCTTTAACCCCTTCAAAAATAAAATTTTTCTCCAGGCGCAGGGTTTCGCCCACGGTAATGGCATGGCCCATACCCGATTGCGGGCTATCGGGTGCCACCACCACCACATCGCCAATTTGTTTCATAATGTTAACAAGGGTACGAATGCCTTTGGAAGTAATTCCATCGTCATTGGATACGAGAATAAGTGGTTTGTCCATTCCGGCTTGGGAGTTAAAACTGTTAAAATTAAACTACTGTCCGGTTAAGTTTATTCTTACGTCCAAAAAAAATTCCGGAGAAAAGGTGTCTTTTGATAATATGTAATCGATTGATCTATTGGTTCGTCAGTGTAAACTTAACACTAGACTTTATTCTTTTCAATTACAGCCACCAACTCATCGTACCAGGCCTGGCCATACTTACGGATGAGGGGTTCTTTCAAGAATTTGTACAATGGAACCTGCAATTCTTTCCCCAACGCACACGCAGGCGAACAAATGTTCCATTTGTGGTAATTCACCGCTTCAAACTTTTTCTTTTTGGTAATCCGGATGGGATACAAATGACAGGATATCGGCTTCTTCCAGCCGATCTTTCCATCGTAATAGGCTTGTTCAATGCCGCATTTTAGAATCCCCTTTTCGTCATAAATCGAGTAGGCACATTCACGGCCGCCAATGGTAGGTGTTGAGAAATCGCCATCATCATCCAGCACATGCGTTCCTTGTTGTTCAATGGATTGGATGCCTGCTGCCGAAAGGTAGGGTTTAACCTGCGGATATATTTCACTGAGTACCTGCAATTCATCATCTTCCAGCGGTGCACCGAAATCGCCTTCCACACAACACGCGCCTTTACACTTCTCGAGGTTGCACACAAACTCCTTTTCAGCAATATCATCCGAAACCAATACCTCACCGATTTTAATCATGGAAACATATTTAACCGGCAAATGTAACCATTCCTTTTTTGTAATTAATTTGCACCCCATGAATTACCTGGATCAACTGAATGAGGCGCAGCGCGAAGGAGTAATCAACACGGAAGGCCCCACCATGCTTATTGCCGGGGCCGGTTCAGGAAAAACCCGGGTGCTCACCTACCGCATCGCCCACCTGATCAAGGAAAAAAATGTTGACCCGTTCAACATCATGGCGCTAACCTTCACCAACAAGGCCGCCAAAGAAATGCGCGATCGCATAGAAACCGTTGTTGGGTACGATGCCCGCAATTTATGGATGGGTACGTTTCACTCGGTGTTTGCCCGCATCCTCCGCGCAGAAGCCGCATTGCTTGGGTATCCGAATAACTTCACCATTTACGATACCGATGATTCTAAATCCCTCCTTAAAAAAATTGTAAAGGAATTGGGATTGGATGAAGCCACCTACAAACCCAACGTGGTGTACAACCGCATCTCGGCTGCCAAAAACCGGCTGATCGGATGGGAAGAGTACCTGGCCAATGCCGAAATTATGGGCGATGATGCCGCCAACATGCGACCCGAAATCGGAAAGATTTATAAAACATACGCCCAACGCTGCTTCAAGGCTGGCGCCATGGACTTTGATGACCTGCTGTTTAATACCGACAAACTTTTTAAAGAACATCTTGACACCTTAAACAAATACCAGCACCGCATTCAGTACGTACTGGTGGATGAGTTTCAGGATACCAACCTCTGCCAGTATTTCATTATCCGCAAGCTATGCTCCATGCGCGAGAACATCTGCGTGGTAGGCGATGATGCGCAAAGTATCTATGCCTTTCGCGGGGCCGACATTACCAACATCCTGAATTTTGAACGCGATTATCCCGATCTGAAAATTTTCAAGCTCGAACAAAATTACCGATCGACCCAAACCATCGTGGAGGCGGCCAATTCGGTTATCCGGAAAAACCGCGCACAACTTCCCAAAAATGTATGGACATCCAACGAAGAAGGAAACCTCGTTGAACTGATTAAAGCCGTATCGGATAATGAGGAAGGACGACTGGTTGCCTCCTCCATCTTTGAAGAAAAGATGCAGCACCAACTCAGCTTCAGCGACTTTGTAATCCTTTACCGCACCAACAGCCAATCGCGGGCACTTGAAGAAGCGCTGCGAAGAATGAACATTAAATACAAAGTGGTAGGCGGATTATCCTTCTATCAACGTAAAGAAATTAAAGATTTGCTGGCTTACCTGCGGTTCGTGCTGAATACCAGTGACGAAGCATCCTTCCGCAGAATCATCAACCTGCCCAAACGCGGCATTGGGGATTCAACGGTGGATAAAATTGTAGTGGCGGCCAACGATCATGGCATCACCATTTGGGACGTGCTGGAAAATGCCACCTCGTTTGTTGGCGGACGGGCAGCCGGTGCCATCGAAGATTTCGTGGCGATGATCAAACGGTTTAAACTGGAAGCGGAACGGAAAGATGCGTACGATGCGGCCTTTGAAATTTCCAAAGGATCGGGCTTGCTGCGCGAATTGTACGAAGACAAAACCGTGGAAGGTTTAAGCCGCTACGAAAACGTTCAGGAATTGCTTAACGCGATTAAAGAGTATGTGGATGATCCTGAGAAAGCCGATACATCACTGGGCGCTTTTCTGCAGGAAGTGTCGTTGATTACAGGTCAGGATGAAGACAAGGATAAGGACCCTGAAAAAGTTACGCTGATGACCATTCACATGGCCAAAGGCCTGGAGTTTAAATACGTGTATGTGGTTGGCCTGGAGGAGGATTTATTTCCCTCGCAAATGATGCTGAGCAGCCGGGCCGAGTTGGAAGAAGAGCGCAGGCTGTTTTATGTGGCGATTACGCGCGCGCAAAAACGACTGTTCCTCTCCTATGCTTTAACCCGCTACCGCTTCGGCCGGTTAAAAAACTGCGAACCCAGCCGCTTCCTCGATGATGTGGATCAACGCTACATCAAAGTAAGCACCCGGTTTGGTGGCCTGGAGTCGATGGCCCGTCCATCGGGTAATTATGCCCGGTCGCTGGTGAACGGAATCCGCAAAACAACCGTTTCTTCAGCGCCATCCAAGTCGGCAACTGCCTACCGTACACCTGCCGATTTTACACCCAGCGATACCTCGGCATTGGCAGAAGGCATGAAAGTGGAACACCCGAAATTCGGCTACGGCAAGGTCGTTCAAATGGATCAAACCGGGGCCGACCGCAAGGCGAAAATACTTTTTGACGATTTTGGCGAGAAGACGTTATTACTTAGCTTTGCCAAACTCAGAATACATAATTAAGGCAGGTTGCAGGTTACAGGCATCCGCCCAATAAACCAACATACATGATAGGCGAATACAACTCCCAAAGGCCACACATTATTTTAAAAGAGTATGGCCGCAACGTTCAGAAACTGGTTGAATACATCCGTACCGTTCCCGATAAGGAGAAACGGACCGAGATGGCTGCCACCCTGATCGAACTGATCAAGCAGCTAACACCCAGTCTAAAAGATCAACCTGAAAACCCGCAACGGCTTTGGGACGACCTGTACATCATTGCCGATTTTAACCTGGACATAAACAATCCGTACCCGGTACCGGAGCGCGAAATCCTGTTTAAAAAACCGATGAAGGTCGAGTATCCGCAAAGCAAGGTTCGGTTTAAGCACTACGGCAAGAACATCGAAAAGCTGGTTAAGGAGGCGCTGAAAAAGGAAGATCCGCAGGAACGGGAAGAAGCCATCATTTACCTGGGTAAGCTGATGAAAACATTTTACGGCAACTGGAACAAG
This sequence comes from uncultured Roseivirgaceae bacterium, assembly GCA_964583905.1. GTDB lineage: Bacteria > Bacteroidota > Bacteroidia > Cytophagales > Cyclobacteriaceae > UBA2336. The sequence continues at coordinate 5,211 of CAZOYJ010000019.1, read as the reverse complement.
GAAACCCTGGACGATTCGGTAATCCTGAACGACATTAAACTGATGTCGGAAGGGAAGCTGACACTGAATATCGAAAAAGTACGCGAAGACAACCTGTTTGAAAAGCTCTACAAAGAAAAGAAACGCCTGAAGCCCGTACCCGGACAAGGGCAAGCCGAAAACCGCGGAAGCGGAGGACGCCACAAACATAAAAACAAGAACCGGAGAAGAAGAGACAACAATTGATGACGAAACACCTGTAAATTCTTGACGATAGCACATAGGAAATTTGTAGTAGTTACAATCTGTCAACGTAGAACCAAGTCAACTTTTTAATGAACATTTTCCGGATAAAAGGCGGTAAAAAACTAAACGGTGAAATCACTCCGCAAGGCGCAAAGAACGAAGCCCTTCAAATTATCTGCGCGGTATTATTGACTGACCAACCCGTTACCGTTCACAATATTCCCAACATCCGCGATGTTAATAAGCTGATTGAACTGGTAGGCGACCTGGGTTGCGGGGTGGAAAAACTTAGCGAAGATTCATGCCGCTTCACAGCCTCTGGTATTAACACCGGTTATCTTGAAACGGATGAATACAAAGCGAAAGCCGCTGCGCTTCGTGGCTCGGTAATGCTGCTCGGCCCCATACTGGCCCGATTCGGAAAAGCCAACATTCCTAAACCCGGAGGCGATAAGATCGGGCGAAGAAGACTCGATACACATTTTATCGGCTTTCAGAAACTGGGCGCTAAATTCAATTT
>CAZOYJ010000019.1:0-4366 GCA_964583905.1 uncultured Roseivirgaceae bacterium | reverse complement strand
GGAACCGAGCATACCCTTCTTCCCGACATGATTGAGATTGGTAGTTTCATTGGCCTTGCAGCCATGACGCAATCGGAAATCACCATCAAGAATTGCCGCATCGATATGCTGGGCATGATACCCGATGTATTTAAACGACTGGGCATCAAGCTGGAATTCAGAGGAGATGACATCTACATTCCCGCCCAGGAACAATACGAAATTGAAACGTTTATTGACGGCTCCATTCTCACCATTGCCGATGCTCCCTGGCCGGGTTTCACACCCGATTTAATAAGCATTGTGTTGGTGGTAGCCACACAGGCCAAAGGCACTGTACTCATTCACCAGAAAATGTTTGAAAGCCGGCTGTTCTTTGTGGATAAACTAATCGACATGGGTGCGCAAATTATTTTGAACGACCCGCATCGTGCCACGGTAATCGGCCTCGACCGTAAATTTCAACTTCGCGGAATTAAAATGTCCTCACCGGATATTCGTGCCGGTGTTGCCTTACTCATTGCGGCATTATCGGCTAATGGTGTAAGTGAAATTTCCAGCATCGACCAGATCGACCGGGGCTATCAAAACATAGATGGCCGATTGCGGAAATTGGGCGCTGAGATTGAAAGGTTTTAAAGGTCCAGTTGCAACCCTATCGGGCAATGGTCCGATCCATAATATTCATTATAAATTGAAGCGCTTTTCACCCGGTCAAGAATGGATTTACTCACCAGGAAATAATCAATCCTCCACCCTACGTTCCTTGCGCGCGCATTAAACATATAATTCCAATAGGTGTATTTTACTTCCTCCGGATGAAAATGCCGGAACGTATCCACAAACCCGGTATCCATCAACTGCTGAATCCCGTCAATCTCCTGTTGGGTATACCCGGCCGATTTGTTGTAATTCTCCTTAGCCCGTGCGATGTCAATTGGTTGATGTGCCACATTCAAATCGCCACAAACGATTACCGGCTTTCTGCGGTTTAACCCGGTTACATATTTTAGAAATGCTTCATCCCACTTCTGGCGGTAGTCCAGGCGCTTCAGGCCTTCGCCCGAGTTGGGCGTATACACGGTTACGAGAAAAAAATTTTCAAATTCTGCGGTAACAATTCTTCCCTCCTGGTCGTGTTCCTCAATGGCCATATCGTACGTAACGGCTATCGGTTCGGTTTTGGTGAGGATGGCCGTGCCGGAATAACCCTGCCGCGCTTTGGATGAATTGATGTATCCCTTGTATTCGGGCATGAGCTCCAGTACATTCCTCACTTCCTCAACCGATGCTTTCGTTTCCTGCAGGCACAACATGTCGGGCGCCAGGGCTTTTACATCTTTTAAGAAATCTTTTTTAATGATCGAGCGGATGCCGTTGACGTTCCAGCAAACAAGATTCAAGTGCGACATGAGTGAGCTTTTAGATGATCAAAACTAAAAAGAAAAACCCTTTCCATTCTGGTAAACCAAAACAGAAAGGGCTTATACAATTTCGTTGGGGTATCAGGCCTTCTTCGCCTTGAACTCTTCCTTAATCTTTTCGATATCTACGTTCTTTATCACCGGCTTGGCATTCTGAATCTTCAGGGTTTGGCGCCTTACTGCCGACTTCGATTTATCTTTGCGACCTTTTCGCTTTAAACGGGTTACTGCCATGATTTTATATGTTAAAAGGATCGCAAAAATAATGCTTTCCGCCACATAGGCAAAAGGCCGGTTAACATATAGTTGCAATATGCGAAAAATGCCCTTTTTGCACCGTTCTATCGCCAATCGTATTAGCTTTGCCGGTATGGAAAAACCTTCATTGCCGAAAGGAACCCGCGATTTTGGCCCGGTGGTTATGGCCAAACGTAACTTTATACTCAATACCATAACCTCGGTGTTTAAACAGTTCGGCTTTCTTCCGCTCGAAACCCCAGCCATGGAGAAGCTGTCGACCCTTACCGGAAAATACGGGGATGAAGGCGATCAACTGCTCTTTAAAATCCTCGATACGGGCGACTTTCTGAAAGAAGTTGATGATGAAAAACTTCAGGTCCGTGACTATAAAGCACTTACCCCTTTTATTGCCGGAAAAGGACTTCGGTACGACCTTACCGTGCCCTTTGCCCGCTATGTGGTAATGAACCGCCATGAAATTGCCTTGCCCTTTAAGCGCTACCAGGTACAACCCGTTTGGCGGGCCGATCGTCCGCAAAAAGGCCGCTACCGCGAATTTTATCAGTGCGATGCCGATGTGGTTGGAACCGATTCGCTGATTGGCGAAATGGAAATTTTACTGATGATCAAGGAGGCTTTCGGAAACCTGGGCATCCCCGACTTTACGATTAAACTTAATCACCGCGGGGTACTGAATGGCTTGGCCGAAATAATCGGGGCAACGGGAAAAGAAGCCGACTTATTTGTAGCGGTGGATAAGCTGGATAAAATCGGGGAGCAGGGCGTTCGCGATGAACTGCAGGGTAAAGGCTTTACACCCGAACAAGCCAACAGGCTCTTTGACGTATTGAAAACCTCCGGCAGCACCTCCGAAAAACTTGCTGCACTATCGTCTATTTTCAATGCTTCATCCTCCGGACAAAAAGGTGTGGCCGACCTGAAAGAAGTTTTCCAAAAGCTGAAAGCATCTGGCGCTTCCCAAGACCATATTGAACTGGATATTACCCTGGCGCGCGGACTGAGCTATTACACCGGATGCATTTTTGAAGTGAAGATCAACAACGTTGCAATTGGCAGTGTAAGCGGAGGTGGACGATACGACAACCTTACCCAGGCCTTTGGCAGCAAGGAAAAACTTTCAGGCGTTGGCATTTCATTCGGCATCGACCGGATTTACGATGCCCTTGAGGAACTCAACTTGTTCCCGAAACAAGCGAAGGTTTCAACGAATGTTTTGATTTGCCACTTCGATCAGCCCAGCTGCGACTATGGACTTCAGGTTTTGGCAAAGTTGCGACAAGCCCGTATAGCCAGCGAAATTTTTCCCGATATTACCAAAATCAAAAAACAACTGGATTACGCCAACAAAAAGATGATTGCCTACGCCATCATGATTGGTTCGGAGGAAATGAGCAGCGGCCAACTGACACTAAAAAATTTGGACAGCGGTGACCAGGAAAAACTGACGGTTGAAAAAATTATTGCTAAACTGACGACTTGATACCTGTGGGAATTGTTCACACCATTTCATCCAACGAATTAACCCTTTCCGATTTATCCGCTATTGCCTTCGGGGAGGTTACACTTAAACTATCTGCTGATGCCGGGGAAAAGATTAACCGTTGCAGGCACTACCTCGATGAAAAAATAAAGCACGCTTCCCATCCCATATATGGCATCAATACCGGGTTCGGATCACTTTACAATACCCATATCCCCAACGATCAGCTTGAAAAACTCCAGGACAACCTGGTGAAATCACACGCGTGCGGCACCGGCCCGCAAGTACCCGATGACATTGTACGCTTGATGCTTTTTTTAAAAGTCCAATCGCTTGCTTACGGCTACTCCGGGGTTCAACTCCAAACGGTACAACGTCTTGCCGACTACTTCAATAACAAGGTTTACCCGGTTATTTATGAAATGGGGTCGTTGGGTGCATCGGGCGACCTGGCTCCACTGGCGCACCTCGCATTAACCTTAATTGCCCAGGGTGAGGTGCATTACCAGGGTAAGTCGATGAGCGGAGCTCAAATCAATCAACAGTTTAAGTGGGAACCGATTCACTTTAAGGCAAAGGAAGGATTGGCACTGCTCAACGGTACCCAGTTCATGAATGCGTATGGAGTTTGGTGTGTACTGCATGCCCATCGACTGATCAAACTGGCCAACCGGATTGGTGCATTATCGCTGGACGCCTTTGATGGCCGCCTGGATCCATTTCTGCCGTATGTACACGCTATCAGGCCGCACCCGGGCCAGGTAAAAGTGGCTGCTGACATCGTTGCCCTGCTGGAAGGGAGCGAACTCATTGCACAATCCAAAAAGCATGTGCAGGATCCGTATTCGTTCCGGTGCATTCCACAAGTTCATGGAGCAAGCCTGGATGCCATTGAATATGCAACGCGTACCATCCTTACCGAAGTAAACAGCGTTACCGACAACCCCAATATTTTTCCGGAGGATGATGCGATTGTTTCGGGTGGCAATTTTCACGGGCAACCCCTGGCATTAGCGTTGGATTATCTGGCCATTGCACTGGCCGAAATCGGAAGCATTTCAGAACGTAGAACGTACCAGTTGATTTCCGGTTCGCGAAACCTGCCCAACTACCTCGTGGCCAATCCCGGCATCAATTCCGGGTTGATGATTCCGCAATACACAGCAGCTTCGTTGGTAAGCCAGAATAAACAACTCAGTACACCCGCTTCGGTAGACTCCAT
>CAZOYJ010000018.1:14219-28584 GCA_964583905.1 uncultured Roseivirgaceae bacterium | reverse complement strand
CGCTCGTATATTAATCGCACCCCGGTGATGCATTCATCGGTTATTGATGCGTTGGCCGGATGCCGGATTTTCTTCAAGTGCGAAAACTTTCAGAAGATTGGCGCATTCAAGGCACGGGGGGCCATGAATGCCGCACTTTGCCTGACAGCAGCTGAACGAAGCAAGGGCCTCGCTACCCACTCATCGGGTAATCATGCCCAGGCGTTGGCCCGTGCGGCTAACCTGCTAAACGTGCCGGCTTACATTGTCATGCCGTCTACCGCTCCTGCAATAAAGAAGCGGGGCGTAAAAAGTTTTGGTGGCGAAATTTTTGAATGCGAGCCCACGCTACAGGCGCGCGAAACAACCCTGGCCGTGGTACTTCAAAAAACCGGGTCCGCAGAAATACACCCGTTCAATAACTATGACGTGATAGCCGGGCAGGCTACGGCTGCAAAGGAACTGATTGAGGATACGGAGCCGCTTGATTTTATTCTAGCACCCGTTGGCGGTGGCGGGTTGCTGAGTGGAACCGCCTTAGCTGTAAATTACTTTTCCCCTAAAACCCAAATCATTGCCGGAGAACCAGAAGGCGCTGATGATGCCTATCGTTCCTTACAAAGCGGGAAGATAGAACCCTCCCAAGCCGGTTCTGTGGCTGATGGTTTGCTTACTTCCCTGGGCGATAAAACCTTTCCCATCATCCGTGAGCATGTTCAGGAAGTTATTACGGTTAGTGACCGCGAGATAATCCAGGCCATGCGAATGGTTTGGGAACAAATGAAAATCATCATTGAACCTTCGTGTGCCGTACCGGTGGCTTCGCTGCTAAAAGCGAAAGAAAAATTCAGCGGAAAAAAAGTGGGGATAATTCTTTCTGGCGGAAATGTAGACCTGGAGCGGGCCTGTAAATTATTTGCCGAGTATATAAAATAAACCTCCAGGGTCTTCAAGACCCTGGAGGTTTAAAATTTAAAAAGAAATCCTAATTCGTTGCCTTCTTGAACTGATCAAATTTTGATTCGGTTGTGCGTTTGGGAAACACGTTGTCGTTCACGTTGATGTCGGTGGTTTCCTTAAATGGATCAAGCACCACGTTGGCCACTTCCCTATCTTTTACAAACACCTTGGTAAACGATTGTTCGTTGTACCGCCATGCTTCGGCCGGGATGCGGTCGATTTCTTTCGATCCATCCTTGAATGTCCACTCAATAATGACGGGCATCACCAGGCCGCCCTTGTTGCTGAGTTTTATTTCATACAGGTTTTTATTTTGCAATTTATTGATCACCGCCTTGTCGTCAATGCGGCTGTGATACTCGCCATAAAAACGGTCGGGTGTGGGCAACACGCTGATGGGCTCAGGCCCGGCTGAAAAATCGTTGTACTCTTTTTTATTGGAACCAGCGGCCACTTCGCCTCGCTTAGGCGTAACCTGTTTTTCCATTTTGGTTTGTTCGGTTCGAAGGGTGTACCACTTAACATAATCGATGGATTGATCCACGTGGTCGGTGGTGTAAAACCATCCCCTCCAGAACCAGTCGAGGTCAACAGCCGAGGCGTCTTCCATCGTGCGAAAGAAATCAGCCGGCATGGGGTGCTTAAAGGCCCAGCGTTCAGCATATTCTTTAAAGGCTTTGTCGAAAAGATCTTTTCCCATTACCGTTTCGCGCAAAATGTACATGGCCGTAGCGGCTTTCTGATATTGTTCTGCGCCAAACTGGATGATCTGTTCTGAGTTGGTCATGAGGGGGCGCTGGGTTGATTTATCGCCCTTCATATAACCCACCAGCCCGGCAGGCAATCCGCGGGTCCAGCTGTCGTTCGGGTAGCGTTCCAGTTGGGTAACCAATTGCACAAAGCTGTTGATTCCCTCATCCATCCATGTCCATTGGCGCTCATCGTTATTGATGATCATCGGGAAAAAGTTGTGCCCTACTTCGTGAATGATCACGCTGATCATGCCGGTGCGCTTGGCATCGGTGTATTTTCCATTTTTATCGGGCCGGCCGAAGTTGAAGCAGATCATCGGGTATTCCATTCCGATGTCGGCAGCATGAACCGAAATGGCTACCGGGTACGGATAATCGATGGTCATGCGCGAATACACTTCCAATGTATTCTTTACTGCTAAGGTTGATTCCTTTTCCCAAAGCGGATTGCCTTCTTTCGGATAGAACGACATCGCCAGTGGCGTGTAGTTGCCGACTTTTACCGCCTGAGCATCCCATATGAATTTACGCGATGAAGCAAACGCAAAATCGCGCACGTTTTCGGCATGGAACTCCCAGGTTTTTTTTGTTTTTGCTTTCGACTTTTCCTTTTGCGTAGCTTCTGCCTGGGTAACAATAATCACCGGCTTATCGAATGACGATTTAGCTTTTTCAAAGCGCTCCCATTCAGTTTTGGTTAATACATCCTTCGCATTTTGCAACGTACCGGTAGAGGCGATAATATGATCGGCCGGAACCGTAATTTTCACTTTGTAATCGCCAAACGGTAAGGCAAACTCTCCCTTGCCGAGGAATTGCTTGTTCTGCCAGCCATTCACGTCATCGAACACACACATGCGCGGAAAGAATTGCGCAATGGTGTATACGTAGTTTCCATCTTCCGGAAAAAATTCAAGGCCGCTGCGTTCATCGTCTTTCATGCGATCGCCAATGTTGTACGACCACTCCACGGAAAACACATACTTCTGACCGGTGGCCAGTGCTTGCGGAAGATCAACCCGCATCATGGTTTGGTTGATCGTGTACGGCAATGCTTTTCCTGAAGCATCTTTCACCGATTTAATTTTGAACCCACCATCAAAATCGTAAAGGCCCAGTGAGCCGGCCACGAATTTAGCTTGGGTAGAATCGCGAAGGGTGTTGGGTTGCGTTGCGTTTTTTAAACTTCCGCTTTCCAGCACGTTTTGATCCAATTGCAACCAGAGGTACTTGAGTGTTTCGGGCGCATTATTATGATACGTGATGGTTTCCGACCCGGAAATGGATTGGTTGTCGTCATTCAGTTCAACCTGGATTTCATAATCGGCCTTTTGCTGCCAGTATTTAGGGCCCGGTGCGCCTGAGCCGGTGCGATATTCATTTGGCGTTGGCAGCATAGTGCCCAATTGCTCAAACTTTCCCTGCCATTGGGCTGGTTGCTGGGCCCAGGCCAACTGACAACTGATCATCGTAAGCAACAATAGGATGTTTTTCATGGAAATGATGGATTTAACTTTTTAAGAAAATGATTTACCAAAAAACTGCGTCTTTCATGAGCATGAGGGAAATGCCGGCAATAGCCGAAGAAAGAACAAGCTTCCAGTCTCTGCGGTTTAAGGTAAACAGATCGACCAAGATAAAACTGATTACCAAAAATATACTAACAATAATTATCTGACCCACCTCAAGGCCTATATTAAAGGCAAATAACGGGGATATAATCTCGCGGTTTTTTCCGAGGATGGTTTGCAGGTAATTCGAAAATCCCAGGCCGTGTATCAACCCGAAGAACAGCGCATACCCGTAATTAATATAGGTGGTCCGATCGGTAAGTTCATCGGTATCGCGAAACAGGTTGGAGGTGGCCGTGATAAAGATGGTGAGGGGAATCAGAAATTCGATTAAATCGGGATTAACGGAAATAATTTTCAGGGTGGCCAGGGCCAGGGTAACGGAATGCCCCACGGTAAAGGCGGTTATCAGGATGAGGATTTTCTTCCAATCGCGCATCAGGTAAATGGCACACAAGGCCACCACAAATAAAATGTGGTCGTAGCCGTTGGTATAATCCAGAATATGATCCTTTCCCAGTTGAAAATAAAGCTGAAACTCGCTCATACCGTTAAAAAAAACGTGCAAGTATACATTTTCTTTACATACGATGCTCACCGTCCATCCTCAACCCCCAACCGTACAGGATTCTTCAAAAATCAAGGACTGGGATTTGCTTATTTTTGAGCGTTTCAAATCCTTATGCTGTTTACGCTTATTTTATCGCTGTTTGTGGGGTTGATGCATCCCCTGCACATTTCCGTTACCGAAATTGAATTCGATGAAAAGGAAAAGGAACTGGAAATAGTAACCCGCATTTTCACCGATGACCTGGAATCGGCCATCCGGACTCAGCGTCAAATGCATGAGTTGGATCTGTTAAATCCTCCGCCCGGATTCACCACCGATCAACTGGTTAAAGATTATCTCCTGCAACAACTCTCCATCACACTTGACGGAAAGCTTCAAAAGCTGAATTTCCTTGGGCTTGAAAAAGATGACGAAGCGGTGATCTGTTATGTACAGGTGGCACAGGTAAAAAAATGGAAAACCATTACTATAACCAACCGTGTGCTGCTGGAGTTGTTCGATGACCAGTCGAACTTAGTGCACGTAACCGTAAGTGGTAAGGTCAGAAGCATGCGGTTGATGCGGAATAATCCGCAAGGCTCGTTAACTTTCTGAAACTTTAAAAACCTTTATGTCGATCCTCATTTCCAACACGTTTATGCGCAACCTCTACCTGATGGCGGTGGCGGTTCTGTCTGTGTTAACAGGATGTATTTCCGACAAGGAAGAAAAATGTGCCTTTATTCCCCCGGTAAAGGAGCAGGTTGAAATTGAATTCGTTTCTCTATCCGATTCGATAGTAAACATCACCTCCAAAGATGAACTGGTGGCTTTCCTGGGGCGCTACCCGGTGTTGCGTGAAGATTTTCTGAAGCGTTCGCAATACCCCAACGACTCGGCCTTCATCAATGAACTCTTTCGCAGGTTTACCCATCCTTCGCTGGACACCTTACGGGAAGAGGTGAGGCGCGTGTTTGGTGCTGAACAAACGCTTAAGGAAGAATTTAAACAGGCGTACACAAATCTTAAGTTCTATTACCCGGATATAACGCCTCCGCGGATTGAAACGGTACTTACAGGGCTGGACAGAGATCTCTATGTAAGTGATACCCTCATCATTGTCGGTCTGGATTATTACCTCGGGCCCGGTGCGAAGTTCCGCCCGAATATGTACGAATACCTGTTGCGGCAATACCGTAAGGAAAACATTGTTCCATCCGTCATGCTGATTATCGGCATGAACCGCTTTAACGCCAGCGACCTTACCGATGAAACTGTATTGGCCGACATGGTTGCATTTGGTAAGTGTTATTATTTCGCCAAACATATGTTGCCCTGCACCCCCGACAGTGTGTTTATCTGGTACACGGATGAAGAAATTAAAGGCGCAACCGAAAACCAGGATATGATCTGGTACCGCCTCATTGAAGACCAGGTGTTGTACTCCACCAGCCATGTTGTAAAGCAACGCTACCTGGGCGAACGCCCCTTCACGATTGAGGTAGGTGAAAAATGCCCGGGGCGGATTGCTCAGTACGTAGGCTGGCAGATTGTAAAAAGTTACATGAAAGGCCATCCCGGCAAAACCCTTCCGGAGTTAATGGATATGCTGGATGCAGATAAGCTTTTTAAAGAATCGAAATACAAACCAGTCAGGAAAAATTCCTGATTATAAAATTTACAATTACAAATTTATGCGCTCAAAAATCGTTGCCGGCAATTGGAAGATGAACAAAACCCTGGAAGAAGCCCATGTGCTCACCAGCGAAATCATGTCTATGGTTGCCGAAGAGGTTACAGGTTCGGTAAAGGTGATTTTGTGTACACCCTTTCCGTTTTTACTTCCGGTAAAACAATTACTGGATGACGCTGCGCGAATAGCCGTTGGCGCGCAGAATTGCAGCGAGCATGAAGCCGGTGCCTATACCGGTGAGGTTTCGGCTGCCATGCTCAGTTCACTCGGTGTGCCTTATGTGATCCTCGGGCACAGTGAGCGCAGGCAATATTTTGGTGAGGATGGAAAACTGCTCGCCAAAAAAATTGATGTGGCCCTCACCCATAACCTTACACCGGTTTTCTGCTGTGGTGAGCCGTTGGAGGTGCGCGAGCGAAATGAACACGAACAATTGGTTAAACAACAAATAACGGACGCCCTATTTCACCTGGAAGCAGATGCCTTGAAAAAAATCATTGTCGCTTACGAACCGGTTTGGGCTATTGGTACGGGCAAAACCGCCAGCGCACAACAGGCCCAGGATATGCATGCCGTCATCCGCAATCATCTTGCAGCCCGGTATGGACAAACCGTTGCTGACGACATCTCCATTTTATACGGAGGCAGTGTAAATGCCGCCAATGCGAAAGAACTTTTTGCTTGCGCAGATGTAGATGGCGGACTGGTGGGTGGAGCTTCGCTAAAAGCCCGCGAGTTCACCGAGATCATAAAATCGATCTGATCACTACTTTAAGAAGATGACACCCCCTTGCTTATCCTTTTCTTTATCATGAACAACTTGAAAAAACCCAGCTGATATGGGGCGTGAAACAAAATATTACAAAGCCTCTTTGGATAAGCTTTCCATTGGCATCAGTGTATTTATCTTTCTTTTATTTGGAGGTATTGCCGCAGCCCAGTTGCACCATTACCTGAACGCGGAAGAAGCCCCTTCCTACTACCCCATTGGTTTTACCCTTGTGTTTTTCGTCATCGTAATCTCCGTCAGCTGGTTATTGCATCCCACAGGATACTCCATCAACCCCGACCGGATCACCATTCATCGGCCGCTTTCCCATGTTACTTTTCACATGAAAGGCATTCGAAAAGTCGTTGCTGTGAACAAAGACGACATGCGCTGGACGGCCCGGACGTTTGGCAATGGCGGATTGTTTGGGTATTACGGGAAATTCTGGAATAAAAAGTTTGGTACGATGACCTGGTATGCAACCAGGCGGGAAAATTATATTTTGCTTGAGACTTTCCAGGGCAAGAAGATTGTGCTTACGCCAGACAAAAAAGAGTTATCGGATGAACTATCAGCGCTTCTTCAATGACCCGGGTGATACATTCTTGCTTAATTCCACAATTTTTGTCGTAATTCCTGAACGATGTACTACACCCGCCTCCAGGTAATTTGTGATCCTGTCTTTGCTGAAATCCTTATGGCCGAAATTGCTGAAGCCGGTTTCGACACGTTTCTGGAAACGGAAAAAGGTTTTGAAGCATACGTAGCGCAAAACCAATACGATAAGCAACAACTGCAATCCATCCGGGAGAAATATGCAACGCTCACCCCGGTACTGTTTTACCAGGATCGCATCGAAAAGAAAAACTGGAACGAAGAATGGGAAAAAAGTTATGAGCCCATCGTGGTGGAGGATACCATCATGGTGCGGGCCGAATTTCATAAACCGGAAAAGCAATACCCGACCGAGATCATCATCACGCCCAAGATGTCGTTTGGTACGGGGCATCACCAAACAACACACCTTATGTTAAAGGCGCAACTCTCCATCGACCATCAAAACAAAATGGTTATGGATGCCGGCACCGGAACAGCCGTACTGGCCATTATGGCGTCAAAATGCGGAGCGCGAAAAGTTGAGGCATTTGATATTGACGACTGGAGTGTGGAGAACGGCCGGGAAAATGTGTTGATCAATGCCTGCACCAACATTACTATTCAGAAAGGAAAAATCAGCGACCTTACCTTCGATGAAAATTTTGACCTCATCCTGGCCAACATCAACAAAAACATTCTACTCGAAGAGATCCATCAGTACTCGGCATACTTAAACCCGGGTGGGCAGTTGTTGCTCAGTGGGTTTTACGAAAGAGACATCCCGGATTTGTTGCGGGAGGCCAGCTGTTATGGACTAAAACAGGTCATGTTTGATGTGCGGGATACGTGGGCTTGCCTGCTGTTAACCCGGTAACTACAACTTCAGCCGGTAAAAAGTATCGCATCCAAAATGGCCGGTGTTTCCGCAGGAGCCAGCAATTTTTTCGAAACCATTTTTCTCATAGAGCCGCATAGCCTCTCTCATGGTGTGAAAAGTTTCCAGGTAGCAAAAAGTAAAACCCATTTCACGGGCGGCCTTCAGGCATTCGTTCAATACGTGTTGGCCCAGTCCCTGGCCACGTCCTTCCGGAAGAAAATACATTTTCTTTAACTCGCAGGTATCGGCATCGCCCCCTTCCAGTGGCGCTACTCCTCCTCCGCCTACAATTTTTCCATTTACTTCACATACAAAATATGCACTACGGGGCGCGGTGTATGCGGTATACATGTTATCCACCTCTTTATCGTGAATGGCAAACCCTTCGCCATTGGCGCCAAACTCGGGCATAACGGTGCGGATGATATGGGCTAATTGCTGGTTGTCCTTCGGGAGCATGGTACGGATGTTCATTCGTGTAAAAGTTTTCGGTGGCGTTTCATACAGAACACATGGTTCTGCTAACCATGTGTTCTATAATTGTTCCGATCAATCCATAACCACTGCCGGCAGGTTTTTCTCTTTGTATAACTTGTTGTAGTTGCTTACATCGGTATTCAGCAAAGTTTGCTGCTGCGCTTTATGAGTTGCCCACTCTTTCTGCAGGTCGGCAAACCGCTCACGCACCCCGGCAGTAAGTCGTGGATCGTGGGTGTCGGCTGCAAACCGTAAATCAAAAAACTGTGCATTTAGTTTGCTTGGGAAGTTGATGACATCCTGAAAATTAGTTTGCCGGGTCTCCACCAGGTTGGCTTCCCAGGCCTCCATTTTCTTTATCAACGCCTGGCCGGCTTCGTACAGGGCTTGGGCATCGGCTTTATCTTTCAGCAGACCGTTGTGGTGCTCGATCTGCTTTTTGATTTTACGCATGTTGTTTACAGCCGTGTTAATCTCGGTAATCTGCTCCGCCACTTGCTGTAAGAAGTTTTGTTGGGCGCTCCAGTCATTGGCTGTAACATTTTTCAGGTTGGGATCCTGAATAACATCTATGGATGTTTCCGAAACTTCTCCTTTAAAGGTTAGCCTTGCTCCATACTTTCCGGGCGCTACACGATGTCCGCTGTAATCGCCATACACAAAAGCATTGGGAATATCGATTAATGTTTCCCCGCGGAAGTCCCAGGCAAACCGGTTTAAACCAGCATTGGCAGGAAGTACTTTTGGCGGTGCCGGTCCGCCCGGGTAGGGTTTAAACGATTCGTCTTTCTTGCTGCTGTAGGTCCGGATTACTTTTCCGTTAGCATCCAGGATTTCCAGTTTAGCTACTGAATTAGTATCGGCCTTCTGACTCAGATAAAAATCGAGGATAACCCCTGCGGCAGGATTCTGACCGATGCCCGGAGGCACATCCATCCACGAAGGTGTGTAGCTTTCATATTTATACGTGGGCTTGGGCTGATATAGTTTGGTGGAAGTGAACACTCCTTTCGATTGTTGAAGCGCACAGAGATCATCCAAAATCCAAAACGATCTTCCTGCAGTTGAAACCACTAAATCATTATCCGCGAAAGCGATATCGGTAACGGGCACTACCGGCAAATTCAATTGTAGTTTATTCCAGGTTGTGCCGCCATTAAACGACACATAAAATCCGCGTTCCGATCCGGCATACAACAGGTCTTTTACTTTCCGGTCTTCCCGAATCACTTTGATGAAATCATCGGCATCCACACCGGCATTGATCTTCGTCCAGCTCTTGCCATAGTCGGTTGTTTTATAACTCATAGACGTAAAGTCGTTGAACTTGTAACGGGTTGCCGAAATGTAGGCCGTGCCTTTATCGTGCGGAGAAACTTCAATGGCATGAATGAGGCTTTCCAGCAATCCGGCTGGCGTAATGTTCTGCCAGGTTTTGCCTCCATCACGCGTGAGGTGTACCAAACCGCAATCGCTGCCGGTATAGATAACTCCTTCTTCATGCCTGGATTCAATCACATAGCTAAGGGTATTGTAGTTTTCACCACCCGCGCCTTCGTTGGTTATGGGTGCGCCCCCGGATCCTTGCTTGCTTTTTTCATTCCGGGTAAGATCGGGACTTACCGGCTCCCAGGATAATCCACCATTGGTGGTTTTGAACAACACATTGCCGCCATGA
The DNA here is from genome assembly GCA_964583905.1 of uncultured Roseivirgaceae bacterium. GTDB lineage: Bacteria > Bacteroidota > Bacteroidia > Cytophagales > Cyclobacteriaceae > UBA2336. Next base: position 18,681 of record CAZOYJ010000018.1, on the reverse strand, counting down.
TAAATGGTGTTGTAATTGTGGGGTGATGCAATGAGTGGCGCATTCCAATTGAAACGGTACTTCATGTCTTTGGCATCGTAGGCCAACACGTTGGATGGATATTGCCGGATGTCTTTGGCATGCTTGCTTCGTGTATCCAGTACATCAATGCTGCCCTGGTAACATCCGCCATACAGCAGCACGGGGTTTTTGGGGTCGAAGGCTACGAATGCACACTCGCAACCCGGCCCGAACGTCCAATCCTTATCGGTAATGCCGATGTAATTGTTACGGCTGGCAATCACCACCGAAGAGTTGTCTTGCTGGCCGCCATACACTTTGTACGGAAAAACTTCATCCACCGCCACGCGATAAAACTGCGCAGTGGGTTGGTTATCAATGCTCGACCAGCTCTTCCCCGCATTGAACGTTATCTCGGCTCCGCCATCATCACCCAAAATAATATTGTTGGAGTTGTTGGGGTTGATCCACAAATCATGCGTATCGATATGCCCTACCGGAACTACGCTAAAGGTTTTTCCGCCATCGATGGATTTGGTTAACGGAGAGTTAAGTACATATACCACATCGGCATGGTTCGGATCGGCTAAGACCTCCATGTAATACCACGACCGTGAGGTAAGCAATTGATTGCTGGTCATGTGACTCCACTTCTTTCCACCATCGTCTGACCGGTACACGCCTGCTTTCGATTTTTCAGCTTCCACGATGGCGTACACTCTTTCCGGATTGGCGCGTGAAACACTCACACCAATTTTTCCCATCTCGGCCGGAAGGCCCTCATTGATTTTATTCCAGGTATCACCCCCGTCCACCGACTTCCAGATGCCGCACCCGGCACCACCACTTTGCACCTGCCACGGCAGCCTGCGGTGTTCCCAGGTAGCCGCATACAAAATGCGTGGGTTGTGCGCATCCAGGCTCAACGATGATGCACCCGTGTTTTCATTTACATACAAAACTTTTTTCCAGGTATTGCCACCGTCCACACTCTTATATATTCCTTTGTCGGCACTGGGGCCGTGTGCAGCGCCTTGTGCTGCTACCCATACAATCTCCGGATTGGTTGGATGAATGATCACATCCGAAATATGCCGGGTTTTTTCAAGTCCAAGATGCTTCCAGGTTTTTCCACCATCGGTGGATTTGTACACCCCATCGCCATAGGTGGTCATTACACCCCGGATGGCGTGCTCGCCCATGCCCACGTAAATCACATTCGGATCAGATTCGCTTACCGCGATATCCCCCACCGAGCCGGTTTTGAAAAATCCATCCGAAATAATCACCCACGAGAGCCCCGCGTTTTCGGTTTTCCAAACTCCACCACCGGTATAGCCGGCATAATAGAGCTGATCGTTCCCCACCACACCCGTAACGGCATTGGACCTTCCCCCACGGTAGGGTCCGATGTTACGCCACTTCAGACCTTTGTATAATTCGGCATTAAAAGATGAGGCCGGAGGTGGTGAAGGTGATTTTGATTTTTGAGAATACCCGTTGAGGATCAGCAGAAATGTTGCCAGCAGAAGCATAATAGACTTGCGCATACGATTAGGTTTAGAGAAAGTAAGTTAGACTTTAGTCGAGAACTTTCAAGCAAAAATTTTTTGAATGGAGATGGACTAATCCGAATCATCTTCTGTAAGCCCACTGACCATTGACCAGAGTTCCCAAAATGAAGGATGAATCCGCAGTGTAAATAATTGTTTGTAATGCGTGGTGGCTCCCCGCTTGTTGCAGCAATGGTTCTTCGGCATTGTACACCACCGCATCCAGCGGCTGGCCTACGGCAAAATATTCGGAAGTTGTAAGGCCCATAGCCTTCCTGCCAGAGGTAAGCGTTGTGTGAATTAATGTTGTGGCGCCATCATCAAAGGTGTTTCGCTTGTGGGTAGTGAATCGCTGCGCGTAGTCCAGCCAACGCAAATCTTCCAACGGATTTAAGCTGATGTGGCTGTCGGTACCGATTGACCAACGGCCGCCATGACGGTAAAAGTCGGTTAACCTGAAAATACCATCCCCCAAATTTCCTTCCGTACCCGGGCATAATACGGCATGGGCCTTACTTTTTGCGAGGGATTCAACTTCGTAATCGTTCATGTGTGTGCAATGCACAATATGAAAGCGTTCATTCAGCGGCAGGTTTTCGAGCAACCATTCGATAGGGCGTTTGTTCAAATACGCCATACAGTCATCAACTTCTTTTAGCTGCTCGGCAGCATGCAAATGAAACGGGATGTCTTGCGGTCCTTGCTGAAAGGTTTTTAAAACACCCTGAGGGTCCACCGCCCGCAAAGAGTGTACACCAAACCCAAGCCGTGCGTGATGAAACTTCGTAACCGCGTGCGCGGTATCATCGAGCAAATGAAAATAATCGTCAAGGGTTTTAGAAATAAACCTTCGTTGCCGGGGTTGTGGGTCCTTCCCGAAGCCCCCCTTCTGATAAAACACCGGCACAAGCGTGATTTTTATTCCGGCTGTAGATGCAGCCGAGAGCAATCGCTCGCCCATTTCGGCCAGGTTGTTATAGGGCACACCGTATTTATCGTGATGTAGATAATGAAACTCGGCCACATGGGTGTAGCCATTGCGTAGCATTTGTTTATAACAGGCCGTTGCCACCAGTTCCATTTCATCCGGATTCAGGCTTAATGCACATTCATACATGGCTTCACGCCAACTCCAGAAATCATCGGCTGTTCCCGGCTCGTGCTTTTCGGCCATGCCGGCCATGGCAAACTGAAAGGCGTGCGAATGTGCATTTTGAAAACCGGGTAATGCAAGGCCATTCACATATTCGATGGAAACAGGTTGTGCCGGTGAATCCGTTGACAGGTATTGAATGATGCCCTGCCCATCGATGCCAAGATAAGCGTCAGCTATCCAGTTGGAGGATTGAAGGAGGTTCTTAAATTGATAATACTTCACGGTATGCTATTTTGCCACTAATTCACAAAATCACCAAATCGCACAAAAGCCTGGGCGACATTCTGGCCCAACTAATCTGACTGCAAACAATCCGCTAACTCGCCCAAGGTATGGCGCAATAAGGCGCTCATTTTCCCGGCTCGTTCAATTTCGTAAGCCGTTTCCCCATCATCCATATAGTTTACCTTGCTCATCTCCAATTGCAACGCGTGCTGATTCTCCGAGGGCTTACCATAATGACGGGTAATGTATCCGCCCTTGAATGGGTAATTGTGCTGAAACGAATATCCACCCGATTCCAGATTCTTAATAGCCGTTTCGATCAGGCCAGGGGATGCGGAAGTGCCATCGGCATCGCCTAAAATCAAATCCGGAAATTTTTCTTTGTGTATGGTAGGAACATATTGACGAATGGAATGGCAATCCCACAGCAACACCTGACCAAATTCAGCTTTTAAATCCGTAAGCAACGCATTAAGCTTTTGATGATAGGGCGTGTAGTATACTTCTATTCGCCTGTTAACTTCCTTTGGTGCTACTTCGCTTCGTTTATCGGCATACAATGCCTCGCCTAAAAAAGTAGTAGTCGGACAAAGACCGGTAATGATGCGTCCATCGGTGTATAAGGGTTTGCTTTGCGGATCGCGGTTAAGATCAATCACCCAACGACTATACACGGCCTGAATCAGGGTGATGCCCATGGCCGGGGCAAAATCATAGAGCTGATGAACAAACCAGTCAGTATCGTCAGGAGCCTGGATTAAGGATGCATCGAATTCGGATCTGAGCTCATCAGGGAAGGTTGTGCCACCATGTGGGACGCTAAGCAAAACGGGCACGCGTGGTGTTGCCGGTTCAACAACAATATAACCCTCCACTACTTTCTCCCCTTTTGTTTCTGTAACTCCTCCATGGCCACTTTCAACTCGTTATCTTTTTCCTCCAATCGTTTAAACGCCTCTTCCATATCAATCAATGCCTCCTCATATTTATCTTTCCACTCAGCCACATCGCTATCGTATTTGCTCTTACAGGCCTCCAATTCTGCATTACTCCCTGAAAGTTCATTGCCTGTATAAATTGCAAAGGCCGCTGCACTTATAGCGATAATAGCCAACAGAATGGTGATAAGTTTTGAGTTCATATGTCCTTCATTTAAAGATTTGCTTTCAATTCATTTAATTCTTCCTGGCAGGCATTCAATTGTTCCTGCAATTCAATTGCTATAAGCATATTGGCCTCTGCCTGTTTTTTCTGTATAAAGGCATACACAAACAGAATGAGCGACAAGACTGTGAGGGCTGAATAAACCACAGCCGTTATCCGCGCCCTTTGCAATTCCTTTTTCTCGGGTTGATTTGCACTCATCGTTTTCCTTTTTGAAGTTCGGCCAATCGACTCTCACATTCTTTCCGTACCCGGTCGGCTTCATGTCGGGCTACTTCGGCAAGATCTCGTTGGAATTCGGCTTGTTCCATCATCGTATTTGCCATTTCTCTTTGCTTTTCAGCTTCCTCGCGGTGTTCTTCGG
>CAZOYJ010000018.1:0-14119 GCA_964583905.1 uncultured Roseivirgaceae bacterium | reverse complement strand
AGTTGCTTGCGCTGCTCTTCTTTCAATCGCATAACTTCACTCCGGTAATAATCGGTGGCCGGGGTGCCGATTTTTTTCTTCATGGCCATGATCCGTTTGAACGACTCGTCAATGCGCTCGCGCGGAATGGTTCCATCCTCCACGAAGTTACGGATTATTGCATGAACCCGGTCAACGGTTCGTTCCTGGCTTCCGCTGATGTTGTTGGAAAAGGTTAGAATGTCCACACCGGCAAATATGGCGAGGCGTATGGCATCCTCCAGTCCATAATATTTGGTGATGGCGTGCATTTGCATGTCATCCGAAAACACCACTCCGTTATACCCTAACTGATTGCGCAACATGTCCGTGATTATAGCCTTTGAAAGCGTGCCCGGATTGCCCGTTGCATCGAGTTTCCGGTTCACGATGTGTGCCGTCATAACCGATTCGGCAAAGCCTTCGTTAATCAATTTCCGGTAAGGAATCAGTTCATTTTCCTGCCAGGTTTGGGTAACATCGGTCATGTCGTGATGGGTGTCGTTCTTTGAACTTCCGTGTCCAGGAAAATGCTTGAGGGCGGTTAATACCCCAACGCGCTGATGTTGCCGGATAAACTCTTTGGCATACAGGGCAACGGTTTCAGGGGAGGCGGAATAGGCGCGCTCAACTTTTGCAATGATCGGGTTGTCGGGATTTGAAGCCAGATCGACTACGGGGGCAAAATTCATGTTGATGCCCAGGCCCGCCAGGATTGTGGCGGTTGTTTGGCCATAAAAACGAACGGAGTCGAGCGGCATTCTACCCAATTGTGCCGCGGTTAAGGAGCGCGGAAATCCGTATTTCTCTTTCAGGCGGTTTACGCGGCCACCCTCCTGGTCGATGGCAATAATCAGCGGAATGGGCGCGGCTTGCTGGTACGTCCAGGTAATTTTTTTCAAGGCATGAAAAGAATTTTTTGCGGGGATGTTTTTTTCAAAGATGATGATGGCTCCTGCTTTGCCTTGCCGCACTTCTTCCAACACGGTTTTGTCGACTTCTGCTTTTGGAAAACCGATCAAAATCATCTGCCCGATTTTGATGTCGAGGCTATCCTGCGCGCTTACCTGAAAACTACAAAGCGTGAATAAAAAAACAACTGGTAAAAAAATTCGTTTCGTCATGTTCAATAGTTATCGTAGATGTTTTTCAGTATGGTTTCCATCTGGGCCCTGATCTCACCGGTTGGCGCTATAAAATTATTGTTCATAAAACTGAAAATCAGCACTTCGCCTTTTTTGGTGATCAGGTATCCGCTTAACAGGTGATTGTTTCGCAGGGTTCCGGTTTTACCAAAGACGTAAGGGGGATCGTTCCGATAGGCGTTGCGCAGGGTGCCGGTTTTACCGCCAATGGCCAGCATCTCAAAGAGCCGTTCGCGATCAACCTGATCGTAAATTTTTTCCCAGAGCCTGACCAGGCTTCGCGGTGTAAACAGGTTATACCGCGACAAGCCTGAGCCATCCACCCAACTGGGCTCATCGGGTAAATCGGCCAGGTAATTTTTTTTCGTATGCCGGATGGCTATTTCTGTAGAAAGGGTATCGGTTAACACACCTGCAAACACCAGCAACAATTGTTCGGCAATGAAATTATCGCTGGGCAGCATCATCGCTTTGTAGATGCTGTCGGCCGGAACGGAATACAGCACCTGTTTGCTTGCCGGTGGAAACGCTGGCTTGTGCAACAGGTTTACCGGGCGCTTAAGGGTATCCTGCAGCAATTGTACGGTTGTATACGAATCTGTTTTATAGGGGATCCGCCATGTGCGGTTTGTGGCGTCTGCTCTTCCCGGGTAATAGTCGGTGCGGTTTGAGCCGATCTCACGAATAATGTTACTGCGCGAGGCGCTGTCGGCCAGCCAGAAGTAGGGCTTAAAAAAAGCAGGGGTTACGCGAAGGTTCGAACCGGAAGGTTGTGTTACGGTGTACACGTTTCCATACACCGGAAAAGCCGAGCGCTCAGCCGAGTAAGCATAGTTGTAATCGTTCCAGGCCCAGCCCGAGCCAAGGCTTGTGGTTTTGAAATTGCCTCCTGAGAAATACAATTCCTTATTGCTTGTTTTTAAGAAGTTAAAAACCCGTTCGCTGAATATTACCTGGTTATACAGGAAGGAAGGATCGCCTGTACCCCAAAAGATCAGCGAATCGCCTTGTGTTATGTAATACAACCCTGGGATCGAATCGCCCAGCACGTTCAAGCCTGCATAGAAGGTAACTATTTTTGTATTCGATGCAGGTATAAAATATTTCTCACCATTGAATGAGAAGACCGTTTTGCGTTTTCCAAGATCATACAAAACAAACCCGGTGTGATCCTGAAATTTGCGTTCTGTTTCCAGAAGTGTTTTGGTAAGTTGTTGCTTTGATGCGGGCGAACAAGCCAGACTGGTGAGGAGCAAAAAACAAAACCAGTTTCTAATCATGCTGTAAGGTAACGTTCGAGCAACACAGTTCGGTGATGGGTTTCGTGTCCGGCAATAATATAGCCGAGATTCAGTACCGATACCACGGTATTGTTGGCTGTGCCGGTACGCTTCATCATGTCAGCTGAGAAAGAGGCGAACAAATCATGTGTAGTTTGACGCAAATTTTTTATTTCCTCGGCCAACTGCAAAACCGTGCGGGCATGGGCATTGGCTTGCCGCGCATAATCGTTTTCTTCAAACCCGGCCAACGGGGTTGCATCGTTGCGGGCAAAACGAAGTGCGCGGTACGCGAAAATCCGCTCAGCATCCATTACGTGACACAGCAGTTCTTTCACACTCCACTTTTCGGGCGCATACCGAAACATGCCTTTTTCTTCCGGAATATTTTTCACGGTGCGATACATTATTTCACCGGAGTGCCTCAGCGCCTCAAGCACATCCAGGTGTTCCACCTGTTGAACATAGCCTTTGTAAAAAGCAGGCAGCGTTTCCGGGTCCGGTGATGTTTTCGAAGTCATGTGTTTTGATTCGTAGGCATAAAGCTAAAGAAGAAGTTTTATTTTTCAGTGTTTACTTCTTCGAGTGTGGTCAGTCGTTCGGGATATTCCGGTTCATACTCCGGAATCTTTACTCCCTTGTCGACTAATTTCTGTAATCGTTGTTCATTTCGCCTGGCCAGGGCCTGGAGGAAGTAGCGTCTTAAGAATCCTTCCACCGGGAGAATAAGCATGGCAATAAAAACCTGGATGCCAAAGTCAATTACCGGGCTGCTTTGTGAAAAAGTTTCACCGGCAGTGGTTTGAATAAGCTCGATAAACATGATGATGGACAACAAGGAGAGTAGACGGCTTACAATCAGGAAACGATAACTCAACCGAAAGGAGAGCAGTACTAAAAAAACGAATACGCTGAATTGGGCTGCATAAAACCAGGGTTGCTTCCAGTAGGGTGGCGCAATCGCCAGGCGTACCGGATCCATTTCATTTATTCTGCCAAAAATGTCGCGCGATTGTACATACAAGTGGTAATCACCGATGGGTAAATACGGAAAGCGGATAATGTTATTTTGTGTTGACCAATCGGACCACTCCTGGTGCAGGCCATCCAGCCTAAATCGGTACTCTACATAGCGGTTGCCAATGTAATCGGGTTTAACTACTTCAATGATGAATGCACTCTCGTCCTGGTCTACCTTAAGGTAATTGCGAGCCGTTATAATGTTTTCATGCTGAATGGTTTTCAGAATGAGTGGATAAACCACTTCCCCGGGTCTTGACTGGCTGGAGTTAAATTGCAGTAATTCATTATTACCCGTAATAACCCACAGTGCACCGTATGTCGGATCGGTATCGATGTACCGTAAACTGCTGAACAGATTAAGCAGTTGTAAGTTGTCGTGGCCACCAGACGTACCCGCGGTGTACCAATTGTGTTGATCTCTGAACCATAAATTACCTGCGTTAGCAAAATAGGCTCTGGGCTTGCGCAACGTGTCACCTTTTTCAAGTTGTTGTGAATTGCGGTTGAAATAATAAAAGCCTTCGGATGTGGCGATGATCACCTGGTTGTTCACGTACAATCCAATGGTTTTATCGAAACTTGAACTTGGGAAGCTAAGCCGCTGCACTTGGTGCTGGGCCGCATCACCGGTTAACCGGAATACTTTATCGAATCCACAAAGCCAAATGGCCGACTCACCTTCTTCAAAAATATAATTTACGGGTTCTGTAATGTGTTGAATGGGGCCTTCATTTTTCCAGGCATCCTGAAAGCTGAACTGGAGCAACCGGTCATCATAGGTTGACACGATCAATTTGTTTCTTGTGCCTGAGGCAAACAAAAACCTTACGGGGTTGCTGGTTATCCTTTGGGCCTTCTTTTCGGTTATTTCATACGCGCCCCCCAAACTGGAGGCAATCAGTTTTCCGTTCCAGTGGATGAGTTGCGAGATTTTTGCATCTACGCCTTCAATTTTTTGATAGGTGTAATGCCCCTGACGCACAATTTTTTTGGTGCGCATCTCACGCCTGTAGGTAATTACCGACTTTGTTTCAGCGGGTGCCTGACCAGGCTTTGTCTCTTGTTCGGCTGGAGGCGGTACTTCTGCCTTTTCGGTTGTTGGCTTTTCCTCGGCAGGTTTCTTCTTCTTCAAAAAGCGGAAGAACCCACCTTTTTGCGAGTCCTTTGATTCCACCTCTTGCGGAACAACAAGAGGTTCGGTGGCGGTGGTTGTACCGGATGTGGGCTGCGGTGTTGTAACCGTACGTTTTACAGGTATTTCAACATAATAGGTAATTTCCTCGGTAAACTCTTCCTGCTCCAACATAAACAGGCCTAAGGAAGTGCCCACATAAACTTTGCCGTTAAAGGTGGTAGCACATAATAAATTTCCTTGCAGGCCGGAGTAGTAATGGTAGGAGCGAAACGGAAGGTAGGGCGATACACGGGTAAACCCATAGGCATGCGCAACCCACACATTCAGGTTGTGATCGGTTAACACAGCAAAGACTTCATTATCAGGAAGGCCAGTATTGTAATTGATAATTTCGGTTGTTTTCCCGGTAATGGGATTCATAAAAACCAGGCCGCCACGCAGGGTGCCCACCACAATTAGTTCATGATTTACCCATGCTGCACTAACCACAACACTGGCATCAACATAGGCAGAATCCTGAATGTTGATTTCCGATAATTTGAAGTCGGAAGAGTACAAGTAAAGCCGGTTATCATCCGTTGCCAGCAGGTATTGGCTTTCGTATTTCACCGCCAGCGTAAGCGATTGATCTTGCTCCAACCCAATGGCGGCAGGGGTTATCTTTCCGTTGTCAAGTTTGAATAATCCTTTCTGATCGGTTTGAATAAAAATGGAATTGAAAAGCTCTGCCAGCGAAACAAAGGTGCCGGTTTCGGGTGAAGCCGAAAGTATAGTGAGTTCTTTTGTTTTAATAGTGTATTCAAACAGGTTCCGGTCGCTAAGAAAATAAACCTTATCGGAAAGAATGGCAATCTGAAAAATGTATTCCGCATCCGCCTGCTCCCGAATCATTGAAAAAATTTCCAGGCCATCCGCATTGCGTTCCAATTTTCCAAACCCTCTTGAGCCCGCAGCATAGATTTCGCCTTCTTCACTAATGGCGATGCTGTAAATGGTGCCGATGGTGGGTATGATGTCCCAGTTGCGCCCATCAAATTGTAAAATGCCGGCCTGTGTGGCGAAATAAAATACACCCCGACTGTCCTGCACCATATCAAAGCAAACGATATTAAAGCGCTCTTCATCCGGTGAATAATGCGACAGGAAATAGTTGCCCGTTTGTGCACTCGCAAAAGCGAACAGAAGCAGGAAGCAGGCTGTAATTAGGTTCTTCATCAGGCCCCAGGGGACGCTAAAAATAATCAAATCCCGACCTATTAACTGATTCGGCTCCAGTTAACAGTCGACTTTTTCATGCGTTCAACCTGCGCCCGAATCAATTGGTTCTCAGGTTGACTCAACTGAGGATCTTTTTCGAGCAGCCGAAGGGCTGTCTCTCTTGCAAGTTGAAGAAGTTTTGCGTCTTTACCTAAATCTGCAATCAGTAAATCAAGGGCACCGCTTTGCTGCGTACCCATTATGTCCCCCGGTCCGCGCAATTGCAAATCCGTTTCCGCTATTTCAAAGCCATTGTTGGTTCGTACCATGGTTTCAATTCGTTTCTTCGAGTCGGCCGAGAGCTTATAATGGGTCATTAGTATGCAATATGATTGATCAGCACCCCGTCCTACCCGCCCACGCAATTGGTGCAACTGTGAAAGTCCAAATCGTTCCGCATTTTCTATGACCATTACTGAAGCGTTGGGAACGTTCACGCCCACTTCTATTACCGTTGTTGCTACCATAATTTGTGTTTCGCCTTTAACAAACCGGGTCATTTCAAATTCTTTTGCCTCCGGCTTCATTTTACCATGAACAATGCTTACTGCGAAGTCGGGAAACGACCGGCAAATACTCTCGTACCCATCCATCAAATGCTTAAGGTCCAGTTTTTCGGATTCGTCAATAAGTGGATATACAACGTATACCTGTCGGCCACTCATAATCTGGGCTTTCAAAAAGCCATTTACTTCAAGGCGATGCGCATCATACTTGTGAATAGTTTTAATCGGCTTTCTTCCTGCAGGAAGTTCATCGATCACGGAAATATCCAGGTCGCCATACAACGTCATGGCCAGGGTTCGCGGAATAGGTGTTGCTGTCATAACCAATACATGCGGGTATACTTCCGGATTCTTGCCCCAAAGCTTGGAGCGCTGTGCCACGCCAAACCGGTGCTGCTCATCAATAATGGCGAGGCCAAGATTTTTAAATTGAACAACCTCTTCAATCAAGGCGTGTGTGCCCACTAGTATGTTCAGCGAACCTTCTTCGAGGCCCTGGAGAATTACTTTGCGCGCAGCTTTTTTGGTTGAGCCGGTAAGCAAGGCGATGGTTAGCTGCATTTTATCGGCATACTCGCTCAGCGTTTTGAAATGTTGTTGTGCTAAAATCTCGGTAGGGGCCATGAGTGTACATTGCGCTCCTCCGCCAATGGCAATCAGCATGCACACAAAAGCAACAATGGTTTTTCCGCTGCCCACATCACCTTGTAGTAACCGGTTCATTTGTCGCCCGGATCGCATATCGGTATAAATTTCCTTTATTACCCGCTTTTGTGCCTGGGTTAACGGAAAGGGCAAATGTTCGTTATAGAAACGGGTAAGTAAGGCAGCATCATTGAACGTTTGTCCTTTGAATTTCTGCCACCGCACCTGCTTCAGTTTAAGCAACCTGAGTTGGATGTAAAAAAGCTCTTCAAATTTTAACCGATGCTGAGCGGCCGTAAGGAATTGTTGATTTTTTGGAAAGTGAATGTTTCTGACGGCCGTACGCTTATCGGCCAGCTTGTAGGTCTTGATCAGGTTTTCAGGAAGCGTTTCATGAATTTTATCCTGCGCCAGAATCAGCAACTCTTTCATTAATTTGGAAATGGCCTTGCTGTCGAGGTGGCGGGTACGGAGTTTTTCGGTAATGGAGTACACGGGTTGCAAGTATCCCTTCTTTTCCGTGCTGATGGCTGCCGGTTCAATTTCGGGATGCGCCAGGTTAATCTTTTCGCCATAACGGGTAGGCCGGCCAAACACAATGTACTCTACACCCGGAATAATTTTGTCGGCAATCCATTTGATTCCCTTAAACCAAACCAGTTCAACGGTACCGGTGCCATCGCTCAGATGAGCCACTAATCTTTTTTTTTGTCCGGTGCCGGCCAGATTTCTTCTCGAGATTTTTCCTTTTAGCTGAACAAATGGCAACTCATCGTTCAGCTCTTTTATGGTATAAAATTTTGTGCGGTCTTCATGACGGAATGGATAGTGTTGGATGAGATCGCCAAACGTGAAAATGTTGAGTTCTTTATTAAGCAGTGCAGCGCGTTGCGGTCCAACGCCTTTCAGGTATTCGATGGGAGTATCAAAAAATCCACGCATGTGGTATGCAATATTGAATTGCCTGAAGAATTATCCACCCTTTATACCAAAATTTTTCCAATCATCAAAATAGGAAGTTCGGGTTACCATTTTGTATACTGCACATTAAGGAAATAAACTGCAAAAAACAGACCCATGAAAGTTAAGAGCAGAGTTTACCGAGGCATTGAATACGTTTACCTTCACGATCTTCCGGCCGAACAACAGGCCATACTGAATGGATCGGCACTTGAACGGATTAAGATTTTAATGGATGGCGTGGTTATGGAATGCATTTCCTATACCGCCTACTCGGAGTGGTTTAAAATGGTTTACAAAGCGCCTGTACCCGTTGAAAAGAATCAACCACCCGGAGTGCCGGAATTGGTGCATAAGGAAACCCGGAATAATAATTAATCCGGCCAAATGCCGGTATCGGGAACAATTTCCAGCACATTGCCGTCCGGATCTTCGAAATAAAAAGATTGCACCCCGCTGGGCCAGGTTACTTCATCTGTAATGGCAATTCCTTTTGATAAAATCCATTGCTTTGCCTGATCATACTGGACGTGGTGAACTTCAAATGCAAAGTGTTGCTTGCCTCCGCCATAATGGGCTGGCGGACTTTGCTTGTGGCGGGAATCATCCGGATTAAAAAGCAACAGTACCGATTGGCCCGCCTGAAAAAACAAATGCTTGTCTTTCAGGTATCCGATCAGGGGCAACTCAAGCACCTCCTCGTAAAAGATTTTAGCACGCTCCAGGTCGTGAACATATAAACAGGTTTCTTTGATTTTTAAAAACTTCATACCGACTGACACAATTGTTTTTTAGCATCCTGATACTCCTCCCAGATCTCACGAAGGATAACAGCGGCTGGCTTAACCTCGCGGATGGCGGCTGCTACCTGCCCGATTTCCAATTCGCCTTCGTCCAACTCGCCTTCAAACATACCCTTCTTAGCGCGCCCCCTTCCCAACAATTGTTTCATCTCCTCGGGGCTGGCTCCGCGCTTTTCAGCAGCGATAACATCCAGAAAAAATTTATTGCGTAACAGCCGTACGGGAGTTAGCTGTTTCATGGTGAGTAGCGTATCGCCCTCCGAAGCCTTAACAATCTCGTGCTTGAATTTTTCGTGCGCAGATGATTCCTCGCTGGCAGCAAAGCGGCTACCCACCTGTACACCTTCAGCACCTAAGGCTTCAGCGGCCAGCATAGCTCTACCCGTGGCAATTCCGCCTGCGGCAATCAAGGGTAGTGAAATGGCTTCGCGAACCAGAGGAACCAGGACCATGGTGGTGGTTTCTTCGCGTCCATTATGGCCGCCTGCTTCAAAGCCTTCGGCCACCACGGCATCTACACCGGCCTGCTCGGCCTTCTTAGCAAACTTTACGCTAGCTACGACATGCACAACCGTTATGCCTTTCTCTTTCAGGTAGCCCGTCCATGCGGCCGGATTACCTGCCGAAGTAAAAACAATTTTTACCCCTTCGCGAACAATGATCTCCATGAGCTTTTCAATATCCGGGTAAAGTAAAGGCACATTTACACCAAAGGGTTTTGACGTGGCCTCCTTCGCCTTTCGGATGTGCTCTTCCAATACCGGTGGATACATGGAGCCGGCACCAATCAGGCCTAACCCGCCAGCATTGCTGACGGCCGTAGCCAATCGCCATCCGCTGCACCACACCATACCCGCCTGGATTATGGGCATGTCAATATTGAATAAACGGGCTACGCGGGACGGTGAATTTTCCATGGGCTCAAAATCCGTTAAAACTCAACAAAATCCAACGCTAGATTATTGAATATCTGTGGATTAGAAATACCTCTCGCAAAAGCGGGGGTAATTCAGTCATCAAAAGTTGTCCACAAAGAATTGATTGATTTTAGACCATGTAAATCATTGATTATCATAATATTAACTGGTAACATTCCAGTCATGTGGATAACTGGCTAATTTTGTGGAATTCTTTTTAGGAGTTTTTACCCGATTATAACTGCCTGAATTTTAGCCATTTTGGGCCTAATCCGCACACGCTGTACCTTTGCCGCTCATCCTAAAAAAAGGAACAGTTTTGGCATATTGGTCGTTAGTAAATTTCTATGAAGCAACTCCTGATCATTGGTTTAATTGCCCTCCCGGCATTTTCATTTGGCCAAAGTAAAGCCCAAATCATTAAGCTTAAGCAATTAAAGGAGCTTCTGCAGGAAGAAACCGATCATATTAAGGTGGTTAATTTTTGGGCTACCTGGTGTGCCCCCTGCATAAAAGAATTGCCGCTTTTTGAAAAACTGGGCGAGGAGCGTTCGGACATAGAAGTGACACTGGTAAGTATGGACCTGGACCTGGATCCTAACCCGGCAAAGGTCTACCGGTTTATTGAGCGTAAAAAGATCAAGTCGAACGTTTTGATTCTGGATGAATCCAACCCCAACAGTTGGATTAATCAGATTGATAAAAACTGGTCGGGAGCCATACCGGCTACCATCATCATTAATGGAAAGACCGGTCAAAGAAAATTTGTTGAGCGGGAACTCCATGAAGGCGAACTTGAAAAACTTATTGCTGAAATCTTATAATTAACTAAACACTTTCATTATGCTAAGAACAATTTTTGCTGCAATTTCTTGCCTTTTCCTGGTGGCGGCCAGCCCGCTTAAAGACGGATACGATGTAGGCGACCAGGTAGGCGATAACATTGCCAACCTGAAAATGAAAAACGTTACCGGTAAAATGGTATCACTCTCCGATTACAAAGATAGCAAGGGGGTAATTGTAGTGTTTGATTGCAATACGTGCCCCTATTCAAAAGCCTATAATTCCCGGATCATAGAACTTAATAACAAGTATGCTTCAAAAGGATTTCCGGTGGTAGCTATCCAGCCTAACGACCCTCAGATATCTGCTGGCGATTCGTTTGATGAGATGGTGAAACTGGCCGAAAGAAAGAAGTACTCGTTTCCTTATGTTTGGGATGAAACTCAAAAAGTGGCCCGTGCTTTTGGCGCCACCAACACCCCCCACGTATTCTTGCTTACCAATAACGGTGGTAAGTTTACCGTAGCCTACATTGGCGCCATTGACGATAATTCCAGAGATGCTTCTGCCGTTAAGGAGAAGTATGTTGAGAATGCTGTTGATGCTCTTCTTTCTTCTAAAGAAATTCCTTCCGACAGAACCAAAACAAAAGCGGTTGGCTGCACCATAAAGTGGTCAAACGTTTAAGCACACAACGTATTTACCAATTAAAGGTCGCGCTTGAAGCGCGACCTTTTTGTTTTGAACAAACCCGTTCATGCTACATCCACTGAATTAATAAATAACCTTCACGTTTCGGGCAGGATGCTTAGTTTTGTAAAAAACCGAGCTATGAAATTTCTTCTTCTCCTTTCTTTCCTGACACTTCTGTTCGCCTGTATGAGAACGGAAGAAAAATATCCGATACTTTCAGAGACTACGGCAGATTTGTACGATGCCTCCCTCAAGCCTTTTTACCATGGCGTAGCCTCGGGCGATCCGCTGCATGACCGGATAATAATCTGGACACGTGTAACCCCTGAGAACCAGGTGCCACTCATCGAGGTCAAATGGGAAGTGTCAGCCTCACTTGATTTTTCAACACTAACCGCTTCGGGAAACTTCACCACTTCACCCGACCGTGATTATACCGTAAAAGAAGATGTTCTTGGCCTGGAGGCCGGTCAATACTACTACTACCGGTTCGTGGCGCTTGGCTCCACTTCACCGGTAGGCCGAATGAAGACCGCTCCGGTGGAAATGCGCGACAGCCTGAGTTTTGCTGTGGTAAGTTGCAGCAACTGGGAATTCGGGTACTTCAATGCCTACGCCCGGATTGCCGAAAAGGAAGTGGATGCCGTACTGCACCTGGGTGATTACATTTATGAATATGGAACAGGCCGGTATGGCGATACCACCATCGGCAGGTTTAACAAGCCGACTCATGAAATAATTTCTCTGCAGGATTACCGCACGCGTCATGCACAATACCGGCTTGACGAAGGGTTGAGGAAGTTGAGTGCCGTACATCCCATGATTGCTATCTGGGATGATCACGAGGTAGCGAACGACACGTACGCGAAGGGCGCACAAAATCATCAGCCCGAAGAAGGTGATTTTGAAGTCAGAAAAAATGCCGCCAGGCAAGCCTACTACGAATGGCTGCCCATCCGCGAAGGCGAAAAACATTATCGCGAATTCCGGTATGGCAAACTGGCCGACATTTTTATGCTGGATGAACGGCTGGAGGGCCGCACCAAACAAGCCGAAGGCTTAGACGACCCGAACTTAATGGATCCTATGCGCACCATGTTGGGCGATGAACAATTGAAATGGTTTCTGGGTCACCTTGGCCGTTCAAAAGCAACGTGGAAAATTATTGGCAACCAGGTTATTTTTTCAGGTTTGGATGAGTCTTTCAATCCAAGAGCAAAAGGAACAGACGACTGGAACGGCTACCCGGTTGAGCGGAGAAGCATTGCAAACTTTATTCGCGCAAGGAGCATAACCGACATTCTCTTCCTGACGGGTGATACCCACGCATCGTGGGCTTTTGAAGTGGCGCATCCGAAAGAATACACACCCGGCCAATCCATTGCTGTTGAGTTTGGGGTGCCGAGTGTGTCATCCGCCAATTGGGATGAATATTATCCGCTTGATTCGGCCAAACTGGGTGAACAGTTATATCGAAAGTTCAATCCTCACCTGAACTATGTAAATGGTACCGACCACGGGTATACGCTGCTAACCCTGTACCCCGATCAGGCGAAGGCCCAATGGTATTACGTTGAAACCTTGCGTGCAATCGACAGTCGCGAACGCCTTGGTAAAACAATTTCCGTTGAAAAAGGCTCCACCACGCTAAAGTAGGATAAGGTATCAGGATATTCAGCACGTTTGATTAAATTAACATGATGAAAAACCTGTTTGCAACCGGTATTGTCTTGTTGGCAGCTACAATTACACAAGCCCAGGTAATCGGAAAAACATTTCCCGACATGGTGGCCGAAACCGTTGAAGATAAAACGGTAAGCCTTCCGGCAGATGTGTCAGGTAAATTCACGCTGTTGGGATTGGCGTATTCAAAAAAATCGGAAGACGAACTGAACGGTTGGTTTCAACCTGTTTTCGAAAAGTTTATTCAGAAGAACAAAGGACTATTCGAAGGCTTTGGCTACGATGTGAACGTCTATTTTGTTCCGATGTTTACGGGCGTAAATGCCGCGGCTACCGGAACGGCCAAACGAAAAGCCATTAAAAATATTGATCCGCAACTGCTGCCGTATATTCTCTTCTATAAGGGTGAACTCAAGCCGTATAAAGAGGCCTTGGATTTCGAGAAAAAGGATACGCCTTACTTTTTTGTGTTAGACAAGCAAGGAAAAATCGTGTATGCCACGAGCGGAAAGTACAGTAAAGCAAAATTAGACGAAGTGGAAGACGTGTTGGAATAATTCAATTTTTTGCCGGGTTAAAATTTAATGCGTTCCCATATAGTATTCATAAAGCGACACTTGACCATTCGCCCTTAGTGCATGAATTTTCTATTTCTTCTGGCGCTCGCCTTAGCCCCCGGTATTGCCATCGGTCTTTATATCTATTTAAAGGATAAGCACGAGCCGGAACCTATTCATTTGCTGCTGATCAGCTTTATTTATGGCGGAGCAAGTGTGTTTGTTACCTTGCTGGTAAGTTTTCCGTTGGATTTGTTGCTGACTTTACGCGAAGATGATGTAGTTGACCAGTTTGCCAACGCCTTTTTTAAAGTGGCCCTCGTGGAAGAGTTCAGCAAGTTTGTCTTCATCCGCTTTATCCTGTACCGGAACAAAAACTTTAACGAACCTTTCGATGGCATTGTTTATTCCATCATGGTGGGGATGGGCTTTGCTACATTAGAAAATATCTTGTATGTTTTTCATTACGGATATGCTACCGGGGTTATGCGAATGTTTACAGCCGTACCGGCACATGCCACTTTTGCCGTGCTGATGGGCTATTTTATAGGCAAAGCCAAGTTTACACACCACAGGGAAATCTCCTATAGCATGGTTGCCCTACTGGTGGCTACTGCGTTTCACGGTGCTTACGATTACTTCCTGTTTATTTCGTTTATTCCGGGCATCTGGTTAGGCGCCTTTGTTTCACTTTTTGTAGCGGTGGTTCTTAGC
>CAZOYJ010000017.1:21496-29018 GCA_964583905.1 uncultured Roseivirgaceae bacterium | reverse complement strand
TCGATTCAATAGTTTATGTACGAGAAGGACCCCGTAAAGATATTTGTTGTTGAGGATGATCCCGCCTACACGAAATTTCTGAAATACGTTTTGGAACTTGACCCTGATTTTGATGTTGAATTCCTAAGTACCGGTAAAGCTTGCCTGAACAACCTGCACAAAAACCCTGCAATCATCACCCTCGATTACTCCCTTCCGGATATGGCCGGGGAAGAAGTATTGGAGCACATCCGTAATTACGACCCCAACATCAGTGTTATCATCGTTTCCGGGCAGGAAAAAATCGGGACGGCCGTTGAATTACTGAAAGCCGGTGCATTCGATTATATAACCAAAGACCAGGAAACCAAGGAGCGATTACTCGGCTCCATCCGCAACGCGCGCAATAAAACCTCACTTATTAAAGAAATCGACTACCTCAAAAAGGAGATTACTGAAAAGTATGAGTTCGACAAAAGCATTATCGGTACCAGCCCAGCACTGAAAAAGGTATTTCAATTACTGGAAAAGGCCGTTACGACCAACATTTCCATCTCCATTTCAGGTGAAACAGGTACTGGTAAAGAATTGATTGCCAAGGCTATACACTACAATAGCAAAAGAAAAAATAAACCATTTATTGCCGTCAATATTGCCGCCATTCCCCGTGAATTAATTGAAAGCGAACTCTTCGGACATGAGAAGGGCGCCTTTACAGGGGCAGTATTACGAAGGATTGGAAAGTTTGAGGAGGCGGAAGGCGGAACGCTTTTCCTGGATGAAATCGGGGAAATGGACCCCAGTCTTCAGGCTAAATTATTACGGGTGCTCCAGGAACGCGAGGTGGTACGCATTGGCGGCAACCAGGTTATTAAACTCGATGTCCGGATTATCACTGCAACCCATAAAGACCTTGGCGAGGAAGTAAAGGCTGGCCGATTCAGAGAAGACCTGTATTACCGACTCATGGGGATGCCCATTCATCTCCCACCCCTTCGTGAACGGGGCAATGATGTAATCCTCATCGCCAAGTTTTTCCTCGACCAATTCTCCAAAGAAAACAAACTGCCTAAATTTACCTTAAGCCAGGCAGCACAGGCAAGCTTGCAGGAGTACCCCTTTCCGGGAAATATCCGGGAATTAAAATCAATCATCGAACTGGCGGCCGTAATGGCCGAAAACAACACCATTGAACCGGCCAATATCACGTTTGGAAATACTATTCGTACTGAGTTTTTGCTAAACCAGGAAATGACCATGCAGCATTACATGTACCGCATCATCCGACACTACCTGAACCGGTATAATAATAATGTTCTGGAAGTGGCTAAGCGGCTTGATATCGGTAAATCATCGTTGTACCGGTATTTAAAGGAGATGGAGAATGCCGGAATCTAAACTAAAAAGCTATATCCGGAAAGGCAGTTTCTACCAGGCTGTGGTAGAGGACGGGTCGGACTTGATTTTTGTGGTCGACTTTAACGGCAACATTTTGTACCACAATGCTTCGGTGCATGAAACCCTCGGGTATCGCTCGAAAAGTCTGATTGGTAAAAATTTCTTCGATTACATTCTGCCCCATGAACTTACTGAATTTAAAAGGGAGTTTAAGCTGAGCAAAAAGAAAGTCTACAATGAAAAAGTGGAGTTTCAATTTCTTTGTAAGGATAAAAGTTACCGGTTCCTGGAATTCAACTCCATAAACCTGAAGCATAAAGAAAACCTGGACGGGTTAATCCTCGACTGCCGGGATATTACCCAACGCAAGCGCGATGCCGCTGAACTGCTCAGGCTGCAAAAAGCAAAAGAGCAGTTTTTGGCAAACATCAGTCATGAAATCCGCACCCCCATCAATGGCATTGCCGGTATGGCTACTTTACTCAGCAGCGAGCAAAATCCGGAAGAGCGGCAAACCTATTTGAATGCGGTTAAGCATTCGGCCGAAAATCTGAAAGTCATTATCAATGACATTCTTGATCTGGCTGCAATCGAATCGGGAAAATTGAAATTTGAAAAAGTGCCGTTTAACCTGGCCGATCTGCTGCCATCAACAGTAAGTATGTTTACCTACCAGGCTAAGGAGAAAAGAATTGCACTTGACTTTTCCTTAGACGACAAAGCCAATCGTATTTTGGTGGGCGACCCGGTACGGCTCAATCAAATTCTGATTAACCTGATAGGCAATGCCGTAAAGTTTACACACTCCGGTTCCATATTGGTAAACGTGAGTGTTGTAAAAGAACAGAAGGGCGTGTCGTGGGTTGAACTCTCGGTAAAGGATACCGGTGTGGGTATACCAACTGAAAAGCTGAATACTATATTCGATAGTTTCAGTCAGGCCGATGAAAGTGTTACCCGTAAGTTTGGCGGCACCGGGCTCGGACTGACCATTGTGAAGCAATTAGTTGAATTACAGAAGGGGTCGATTACGGTAAACAGCAAAGAAAACCTGGGCTCTGTTTTTACCATTGTCATCCCCTTTACAACGGGAACAAAAAAACATTTGCTGCACAGCAACCTGCAACGTGGCAAACAACAACTCAAAACCCAGGAACGCCCCCTGAATATCCTGCTGGTAGAAGATAACGACATTAATCGCCTGTATGCCCAAAGCATTTTGCGCAATTGGAATTGTAAAAGTGATGCAGCTGAAAATGGTTTGGTAGCCATTGAACTACTAAAAAGTAAGTTGTACGATGTGGTGTTGATGGATATTCAAATGCCGGTAATGGATGGTTATGAAGCCACCAAAGCCATACGTATGATGCAACCACCCATTAATGCAGTACCGATTATTGCCCTTACGGCCAACGCCACCAAAAATGATATCAACAAATGCCTGGCAGCCGGCATGAATGATTACCTGGCCAAACCCTTTACCCCTGAAGATTTATTTCACAAACTCTTTGATGACCTGAAACTGCAAGGCCGGAAAGATGAGTCGATGTTTGATTTAACGTATCTTAAAAAAGCATCGGGAAATAACCAGGAGTTTATTGATGAAATGATTGTTACGTTTATCGACACCATACCTCCTCTCTTAAAAGATATAAAATCGGCCAGTAAAAAATCAGATTGGGTTAAAACCGCTAAAGTGGTGCATCAAATAAAACCCTCGCTCACGTTAATGGGCATTCACACCTTGCGCGACCAGTTACTGTACATTGAACACACCTTAAAAAAATGCAACGAAAGCAAAACCCCAAAAACTCCACCCAGGCAATTACACAAGGCTTTGAAGGAATTTGTTGAGTCGCTTGAACAGGTGCTTAGCGAAATGGGATCGCTTGTTTAGTGTTCTGCAAAATAAGAAACCGGACTATTTACTCCATCCCGCATAGAGCGCATCGGATAAGCCTCAAAAATTTATTCAAGCAGATTGGCGTAATTATCCCGTTTCGATTCCGGACATCAAAAGTGATTTGCTGAGTTGATTCTTTATAAGAAGCCATCTCAAAAACAGGTAGATCGTTCATTGCCGAGGAACGAGAGAGCAATTTCATTTTCAACCCGAAAATAGGGATTGCTTCACTGCGTTCGCAATGACGCGGTCACTTTTGAGATGGCTTCTAATTGCGGTTCAACACGGCAATTTTTTTATACAATACCGCCCGGTCTCCATATTGAATCCCAAGGATGTACAACCCATTAGCCAATGAATCAATTTCAATTTGTTGAGGGATTGAAAGGTCTTCATTTATGGTTCCGGCTTTTACACGAACACCGCGCTGATCTACCAGGCTCCAGGTATATCCGGGCGGAATGGTTGTCTCGCTAAACCGGTTATCGATGGCCAGGTTAATTCGCTGTGAAGCCGGATTCGGAAATACTACCAAATCCTTTACGTAGGCAGCTATAGGATCATCGGTCAGGCCAACAATGTTTGCAGGAGTTTTTACCACAGACCGGATCACCCGGCTTTGATAGATTTGCTTGCTGACTCTGTCTTGAGCGAAACCAACCAGCCATAAGTCGTTACCATTTTGGATTGGTACATCTACGAGCGACTTTACAGAAATGTTTTGAACTGTTCCGGTGGTCCAGAGTCTGTTTACGTTTACGCCCTCCGTACCCATTAATAATTTCCGTAACACATTGATGTTACCATTCAGATTGCCTTCAACTAAACCAACATGGAAGGTAACCGGACCATTCAGCGAATTCACATCAATATATTCAAAGCGGACAGATAAATTGATGGAATCCGTTTGCGTTGGATTTTGAGTTATCTGAATATCAAATAGCGGATCCTCCAATGCCCTGCGGTCAACCTCCTGCCGGGTAATCAGGGTATGATCTCCGTTGAATACACGTCCATAATAATTTCCAAGCAGGCCATCCATAATGCCGATGGGCGGTTTAGAAACTCCGTAATATAAACTACGGGCAGCCGGATCAACAGGGTTTTCCTGATTAATTACATCTGGGTGCGGGTTACTAATGTGGTATTGAATTTTAAAAAAGTCAGAACTGTCTTTGAACGTAAATTGCGTCTCGTATAAAGTATTCAGGTAATTATTCGTTACAGAATTCACCCCGACATTGGTAAAATATTCGACCAACACATTCCGGCTCTTTTCTCCGATGAACACGTTGTCGAAAGCAAAGCCTTCAAAGGGCCTGTCGGGGTTTCCGTTGTCGTTGTTACTGCCAAATGCCACCCGAAAGATTACTTCTTCCCGTTCATTCGGATCGATCATATCCAGGTTAAAGCGCGCTGTTTTCCATCCATCTTGTATGCCTGTCCACCCATATTGCCCGATAGTCTGCAGACCGGGGTTGCCCACCAGAGCACCCCGATTATACCAGTTTATTCCCTCGCCTCCGATATCACCAATAACTTCCCAGTTAATACCCCCATTAACGGAGTATTGCAAAACTGCGCCATCGCGTTGATCTTCCAGGTCAGCCCAATAGTCTATGGAAATCATGGGGCGTTTAATATTGGTCAGGTTAAGGCAAGGCCCGATAACCGCTGATTTTTCATGATTGTAATAGGTGGCTCTTTCAACCGCCACGTTAGGATTCTTACCTGTCCACCAGGCATTAACTCCTGATGAAGCACTATTAATCAGTGCGCCAGAGGGTACTCCAAATATCCAACTGGTATCGGTCACCACTAAATCGGCAATAAGCGCTCCATTGTTGGCGCGTGTTTCAACCCAGGTACCGGGCCCCGCTTCAAAATTTTCAAAATATCCTTGTGTAGGCGAAGGTGTGCCATAGGCCAGTATAAAGGTTCTCCGGCTGATTGAGTTAATACATCCATCGTTGGTTTCAACGGTGAGCGTAACATTATATTGACCGGGTTCATCGTATTGATGTTTCGGATTGGTGTAGGTTCCGGATGTACGGTTAAAATTGGTACCGTCTGGAATAGGCTGCCCGGCAGGACCAATGGCCGAATTCCCATCGTTAAAAACCCAAGTGTAATTAATAATTGTACTTATCCCCGCATCGGTCTGATCAATAAATTCAGTCTCGTCACCATTACAGAATTCGGTCCAGGCAAAATTTACTTCTGGTACCGGTCCAATTCGAATCAATTTAGTTGTGTCGTGTGCACATCCATTATCAGTTGTGACCGTAAGGCGAACATTATATTGACCCGGTGATGTATATAAATAATTGGGTGATTGCAATTCACTACCATTCCCATCGCCAAAGTTCCAGTTCCATTTATCAATCACATCCCCAAAAGGGTTAACCGGAATCTGTGAAGATTCTGTAAACGTTACCGTGGATGTTTCACAGGCGTTGCCCACATCAATAATTGATTTCGGTGCGGCAAATACGGTTACGGATTTACGAAGGGTGGTTGTCGCCTCAAAACTATTGGTATACACGTAATCAATGTTGTATACCCCCGGAGACAAATTTTTTGTATTGATATAATATTGTCCGTCAACTTTCCGGAAGATGGCTCCGGGTATATCGGGGCTGGAAAAGAATGGTGGATTTGTAGAACTGGCTTGTGGATCAAGCACATCCGGAAATCCCTTCAACTGAACATCCGCTACCCGAATAGTGGCACATATTTGTGGGAAGCCATTATTGTCGACTATCGCGCCTGGAATAATCCAATCGATGTTGGTGACCGGATTAACAATTGTTGTACGGGCTGGTCTGCTCAAGCACCCGGTATTCGGATCGGTATAAAAATACCGGACCACATTAGTGCCCAGGTTGGCAAAGCCTGGGTTGAAGGTGCTGGTTCCTGAAATAATACCCGGGCCTGAAAAAATTCCTCCTGGCGGAACTCCTTCGAGCGTAACCGGGTCATCATCTTCCTGATAAACCCCGGCAAGATTTACAAATGTTACAAAGTTCAGCGTATCGTTAACCGTTACCACAACCTGATCGGAAACCGCAGGACAAACACCCGGAGGATCGTTGGTAGTTAGCGTAAAGGTTAAGGATAAATTAAAGGCTTCACGCTCCGACTGCGACAAGAAATACCGGGTTGCGGGATTTGCCGGTGCTTCAAAGTTATTGGTACCACCTGTCCAGGTAACTGATGTAGCTGATCCGCCAAAGGAGCCCACCAGACTTACCGTATCGTATTCACAAATCCCAAAATCGGCACCGGCAAATACGCGTGCGGCCTGTTCAACCGAATAATGTACGTCAATAAATTCAGCCGCGCAGGGACCAGCGCCATCCGGATCATTTGTGGTTAGCCTGAAGATTAGTGTGGTGCCCACATCTGTTGCTGCTGAGTCGTACGTTGCAGTAATGGTAGTTACCGTTGTGCTGCTCACAGACAGCGTCCCAGCTCCGGCTAACAAACTCCAGGAGCCGTTGGTGGCACTTCCACCAATTGTTCCGGAAAGATTAATTCGGGCTGGTTCGCAGATGTCGATACTGGTTGATGGCACCGTAACCGTTGCGCCCGGGTTAACGCGTAAGGTAAATTCATCTTGTACCACGGAACAAACAGCTGAAGGACTGGTTACGGTTAGGGTAAAGGTAATGGTGGTTGCTATATCGCCTGCAACAATGGTATAAACCGGATTTAGTAATGTTGCATCATCCAGGGTTCCGTTGCCATTGTGCGACCATAATAAGGATCCGTTAGCAACACTAGCCGGAGTTGAACGGGAATTAAAATTAAGTACCGGTGTGCCTTCGCAAACTTCTATAGCAGAACCTGCTTCGGCTACCGGTGCAGGTGTAATCATTAAATCCATTGCGTCATTAATATTGGCACAGGAACCAAACGCCAATGCTGTCAAGGTAAACGTTACCGTTCCGGTTTCAGCAGGTGAAGCAAAGTAGGTAGGCGTAAAAGTATTTCCATTAAATAAAGTTCCATTACCGTTATGACTCCACACAATGTTACTGTAATTGGCGGCAATTGCTCCGATGGATTGATTGGCAAAGGCAAAGGATGAACCCTGACAGATTTCTTCGTTGCTTCCCGCATATACCATTGGCGTTGGCGTAATGATCAGGATCATCTGATCGTTAACGCTTGCACAACTTCCATTGCCGGTGGCCGTCAGGGTAAACGTTATCGTGCCGGTCTCGCCTACGCCAGGCG
>CAZOYJ010000017.1:20393-21396 GCA_964583905.1 uncultured Roseivirgaceae bacterium | reverse complement strand
CATTGAAGAGTGTGCCCGTACCGGTGTGGGTCCACAACAGACTGCTGAAGTTGGATGCACTCGCAGGTGTAGCCTGGGTGTTGAAGTTGATGCTTGAGCCCTGACAGGTTTCTAAATTGCTGCCGGCATTCACCAATGGTGCTGGCGTAACAATTAATGTAAAACTATCCTGGGCAGGAGGACAACTTCCGTTACCCTGAGCAGTAAGCGTGAACGTTATTGTACCACTAAATCCAGCGACTATATCAAAAACTGGGTTAAGCAAACTTGCATCGGAGAAGGTTCCGGATGCTATCGGATTGGCTGACCATAGATATACGCCATTGGAGTTTGAAACTGTAGCAATACTCGCACGATTAGTCGCAAAATTGTAAGGTTGGATTCCTGAAGCCTGGCATACTTCATCGTTTTCACCTGCATCGACAATCACCGAAGGTGCTATAGTTACATTATAGATGGGTGTAGTCGTGCTGCAACCCAACGTATTGGATTGAACCAATTGAACAGATCCTGCACCAGAGGGGCCCCATGTTACAGTTATGCTGTTGGTGCCGGCTCCTGCTGTAATATTTCCACCCGTGACGGTCCACGTATACGTATCTCCAACAACATTGGGGGTACTGTAATTTACGCCCGATTCATTTTCACAAACCGTATTGGGTCCGGTGATAACGGGTACCGGCCGCGGATTAATGGTGACACTAAATAATGGTGTGGTTGAAAAGCATCCGGTTGCCACAATTGTTTCCGTAACCTGCACAGTCCCGGATCCTGCTGCTCCCCAATCAACCGTAACGGAATTGTTTGTTGCCGATCCATCAATTATACCTCCTGTTACATTCCAACTGAAATTATTTCCAGTCATGGGTGTGGAGTACACCACATTCTGTTGGTCTTCACAAACAACATTAATTCCACTGATTACAGGAGTCGGATTAGGGTTCACTATAGTGGTGATGCCCGCGCTGGTGGCAAAACAGCCTGCTGCGTTGGTCACCCGCAC
>CAZOYJ010000017.1:449-20293 GCA_964583905.1 uncultured Roseivirgaceae bacterium | reverse complement strand
GGCATCGCTGCTCGATAAGGTGGGCACCGGGTTCGCATTCACCGTCATGGTGATGCCCGTACTCGTGCCACTGCAGCCCGCTGCACTGGTCACCACTACATCCACTACATCGCCATTAACAAGCGTGGAAGTGGTGAAGGTGTTCGAGGCGCTGTTCTGCACCGATACGGTGTTGACCCGGAAGTTATAGTTGGCTGCGGCCGGTGTTGCCGTAAACGTTACGCTGGTACCCGCACAGATGATGTTGTCCGCATCGTTGCTTACAATGCTCGCCACAGGATTCGGATTTACCGTAGTGGTGATGCCCGCGCTGGTGGCAAAACAGCCTGCTGCGTTGGTCACCCGCACAGTTACGGTCTGGCCATTCTGTAAGGTGCTGGTCACATAGGTGGTACCCGCTCCGTTCTGGACGCTCGTGCCGTCTACAAAGAATTCATAGTTCGTGCCCCCTCCCGCGGTGAACGTTACGCTCTCGCCTGCACAGATGGTGTTGTCGGCATCGCTGCTCGATAAGGTGGGCACCGGGTTCGCATTCACCGTCATGGTGATGACGTTGGAGTCATCGCTGCAACCATTGCTGGCTGTTACTATAACATGGATTTCATCTCCATCGGCCAATGAGTTTGTTGTATACTGATTGGACGTACCCGTTTGTACACTGCCCCCGTTCAGGAAAAATTGGTAATTGGCAGCGCTTAAGGGTGTGGCAATGAAGGTTACACCAGTGCCCGAACAAATGGTATTATCAGCATCCGTACTAACCAGGCTTGCCTCAATGCCCGAGTCGGTTGTTACAGTAATGGTGGTATTGTCGGATGCTGTAATTCCATTACCATCGAAAATGGTAAGGGTATAAACTGTCGTTGTTGTTGGTGAAGCTTCGGGATTGGGAATATTCGTTGAACTGAGACCGGTGGCCGGACTCCAGGAATATACAATATTTGGATCACCCGTAACCGTGCTGTTTAATTGTACGGATGCTCCCGAACAAATGGTAACGTTACCGTCAAGAATCGATACAGTAGGATCTGCACCCGTAATGCCCGTGAACGCGGATGATTGCCCTGACGTAAGTATTGCTCCGCTGGCGGTTAGCGTATTGGCGCTCAGCGTAGTGAACTTTACCCAAGGATTCGTTAGCTGGTCGAACGTTCCATCCAGCTGGGCCGCCCGGATACTTCCTTCTGTGCCACTGATGTCGGCCGGAAGATAAATACCCGTTACATCAACCTCACAAGCGGTAATTCCTGATTGGGTAATATTCCAATAGCGGTTCAGAAAATGTGTGCTGCTGAAATTGGATGGGTGTTTAGCGTTGGTTACAGATGCCTCAATGTAAGCCGAAGCAAATCCACCGGCTGATGTAATGTTTACCGTTACCGGTGAATATTCAATTGTACCTGAGTTGTCGCCAATCGGAAAAGTAAATGACCCGGTTGTGTTAACTTCTTTGCGTACCACACCTCCACCCGATGCAATGATCATCCGGCTGGCGGATGGTGAGGCCACTGAAATTGATCCGGATAATCCGATGGTAAGCGTGTTTGTTCCGAGGTTGAGGTTTCCGTTTGACAGTGTAAAAACATTTGCCACACTGGCTGAACCGCCCAAAGTGGCTGTACCTGAAGATTGATTAATGATCAGGTTAACGTAATCCGTTCCGCGCACAGTTTGTGATGCACCATTATAAACCACTGTATTCCCGGCAGCAGTTGCATCAAGAGTGGATACGGTAGCTGTTCCGGTTACGGTAAGGGTTGCCCCTGAAGCCTGAGATAATGTTCCGGTACCGGCTAAAGAAGTTCCAACGGTTAACGTGCTGTTGTTCGTAAGTGCAATCCCGGTAACGGTAACGTTGGGGATACTAAATGTTCCGGTGAGGGCCTGAGGAGAACCGGAGAACGTATGGATACCACTGCCTGCAGTAAACGTTCCGTTATTGGTAATACCCCCCTGAAAAGTCACAGCCGAATTGCCGGAGTTATTCCAGGTAGCCCCCGAAGCAATCGTCACCAACCCGGTAAACGATTTTGTTCCGGTGGCCGAATTCAAAATAAAACTTCCGCTCGCTCCACCTCCAATGGTCGTACTGCCGCCTACACTAAAGTTAAATCCGCCAACGGTAAGCGAAGTACCGTTTCCGGTGATCAGGTTTCCGCCAATGGAAAGTCCGGTTACGGTTGTTGTGCTGGCGGTGCCACCTAAGGTTAAATTACCTGCGATTGTCGTTGTTCCAGCCTGTAAGGTTTTTACACCGGATCCGGATAAAATTAAATTGGTGTAATTCACACCCAGCACGGTTTGAGAAGGTCCGGCATAGTTTACAGTAGCACCCGCACCATTTAAAACAACCGTATTGGTTCCAGTGCCGGAAAGGTTAATCGGTGTACTCCCACTCAATATTAATGTACCCGTTTGTGCTCCGCTGGCCAGGGTAAAAGTTGAAGTATTTGCAGCGTTGTCGTTGGTGGTTGTTACAGAGCCGGCAACACTTACCGTGCCGGTTTGAAGGTTAAACGTTGCATTATTAATCCTTCCGCCACCTGGATTAACACGTGTTGAATTCAAATCAATGTTACCACCAACTGAAAGATTCGCGATAGCTGTGGTTAAGGTTGTTGCAAGCGGGGATGCGGTGAGCGCAGCGGATGTCCCTACCGTTATGGACCCGGCCGTAATTGTTCCGGCACCAGACAGGGTGGCATTTGTATTAACGTTTGTTGCACTGCTAAGGGTAATACTCGAGGTAACGTTAAGGGTGATGCCACTATTAACCGTTAATGTTGCGGCTGTAGCACTGGTATTTGAGAAGGTAACAGAGTTGATAGTGGCATTGGCAGTAACCGTAATGGTATGACCGGGAAGGATGATCACATCATCTCCTGCAACTGGAGCTACTCCACCCACCCAGGTAGAACCAGCGTTCCAATTTCCACTGGTGGCGCTGGTAATGGTTGCGGCTGAAGCGATTCCACCGGCTACCCACAAGAACACACAAAAGAGCAGTACAATTCTATTCACGGGTTGTTGAGGGTTTTAGCGTAAACATCTGCATCCGATCTACTAAAAATAAAAAAATACTATTCAATACTGTGCCTTTGGTTTGATCAAACAAAATTCCGAAGTGATTAAAAGCTTCCATTGGATCGCAGTTTTATCAATACCATCTTCTTCTGACTGGTCAGTTCCATCGTGCCCAACAAAAGTATATCGCCATTCGGCAATTCGGCTACAGCGCTTCCGGTATCGTTGTTTCCGGGGGAACCAAAGGTGAGTTCAAAATCCTTCTCAAAGAAAAAATTAATTTTACTGATATAGATATCGCGGTTTCCGACTGTATTAATAGCATTTCCCAGCACAATAAATTTACCTGCACCCGAAGGCGCGATAGCAGTACCTTCTGTTTGACCGCTCAAACCGCTCATGGTTCCTTCTTTCAGGGCAGCCGAAAAGTTGGAAGCCACAGCCGACAAAAACAATTGCCGGTCGCCCCCGCTTTCATTGGTTTGTGTTCCCACCGCCATAAAAATTCCGGATGGTGACCTGGCTATAGCAGCCATCTCTTCATGACTACTTGCTGTACCTGTATAGAAAGTTGAAACCGAATTGGGGTTATCCACGAACGACCTGAAAATGAAATTCTTTTCATAATTGAATTCCGCCCCGGTAATTTCATCGGAAAATCCGGCATACAGGAATGAACTTCCTTGCTGAAATACTTTTATGGCCGAACCGAAATAAGAGCCTCCGATCCGGCTAACATCAAATGAGGAATACGTAAAATCACTTTGTAATTTAATAATTAATAAATCTTCCTCATCACTTGACGGATCCTGGAGTGAGGCATTGGCCGGATTTCCCGTGTCCGTGTCGATGGTTCTGCCGGCCAGAAAATATCCTCCATCACCAATGGGCGTAATCCCAAAACCACGCTGACTCATTAAAGGGTTAATCAACACACTTTTCAAGCTATCGCCATTGCTATTTATAACGGTTAAGCGAATGTCAAAACCTTCCCGGTTATTAACCACATTGCCGTTCTGCACGTTGGAAAGGATTACAAAATTTCCGGCATCTGGACCGTGGGTTATGGGTTCAATATCTTGAGAAAATTCCTGGGCCCCGGATCCGAAAGTTTTTTTCCAGAGTTCGTTGCCTTCCGCATCCACTTTTACTACGTACATTCTTCGTTGCTGACCAAGTGTTGAACTTCCAAGCAGGATAATGGAGCCGTCTGCATTCACCACAAAATCACTCCCTTCCTGATCTCCGTCATCACCATAGTATTTAATAAAATATTGCTGGAATACGGGATTTACATTTCCGGGTGCATCGCAGGCATAATACCCTAAGGCTAAAATCAACACCATTAAAACATGCTCCAACTTTCTCATTCAGCACTCTTGTTTATTAATCGCAAAACTGATTTTGTTCGCGCCCTTTTCAATTTACGCGGTTGGTATAGAGGCTTTACATACCCCACCGATAGCGCAAGGTTATCCAGGCGAAAATAATCGTCCACATGTCCCCACTCGGTCATGGGTGTGTTAGAACCAAACGTTGTAGTCGGGGTGACTACATTGCGCATTCCAAATCCATACCGTAAATCGGCAAACACAAAGTTAAGTCCGATTTTATAGCGTACACCTCCACCCAAAAAGAAAGCTTGATTAAAGGCGTTACGGTAGGGTCGTAAAGAAAATGAAGGACTTTCGTTAGGGATTGCTGTCGTCTGTTCGCCAATAATATCTTGTTTTAATAACGTAATTTGTCCGTTGGCACTCGCCAACCATTGCAGCGACACACCAACATACCCATAAGGCCTGATCTTCCCTTTTGTATCCGCATATTTAATAGAAATGGGCAACGCCAACCAACTCTGTTTCTCCACAAACTGTTCGGTATCGCGGTTGAATTTCACCTGGTCTCTGCGATACGTTGTGGACAGATAATTAAACTCTGCAGTAAGCGCCACGTCTCCAAAAATATTCCAATCCACTCCCCCGCCCAATTGCCAGCCAACCTTAAGCGTATAGTCGGTACGGACATCCGGAGACCCGGTTGGATTGATTGCATGAATAACCCGAACGGGTGATGTGTTTCCGCCCATTTTCACGAAAATGGAGAAGATCGGGTCGGCTGTAAATTTTTTACTGAGGTAGACTACATCAATCGGATCGCGTGAAGGATCGGTTACAAATTCCGGATTAGCCCACAATACGTTGAGGTAACTGGTTTCGGCACCTACCGGATCATCGAGCAGCAAGTACGTTTGCACCAACAATAAATTGGCCCGTTGCCGCTGCTCTCGGCTGAAGCCGCCATCCAAACAAGGTTTCAGAATAGCGGCTATGCCATAAAAACGGCCGGCATTAAATTCTTCAGTGGCGGTTGCCAGAATTTGTTCGCAATCGCTGTCAGATTTTTGAGCCACTGCAGTGAAGCCCAACACGCTCATCATCGCCAATCCAACTATTCGTCTAAACAACCGCATTCAGGTATTAATAATCACTGATTAATAAGTTTACACAGGTGGTTTCATATTTAATATCCTCGCCAACATACTTCACCCACTCATCGGGTGTCATGTTTCGTTTGATCAGGGGACAAATTTTTGTAGCCAACAAGCCAGGTTCGGTTGGCCAAACCCGGATTTCCGATTCATGACAGGCCGCAAGCAGAAATTTTGAATCATGTGAGAACTCGATGTCCCAAATAAATCCATTGTTGTTGTCCATCTGAATGGGCAGGTCTTCTGGAAAATCAAGTACCCACATTTGCAATCGCTTGTCGGAGCCGGCACTGGCCAGTAATTTTCCATCCGGGCTGAATTCAACATCATATACACCAGCTTTATGTCCGGTAAACTGACGTTCATCTTTACGCTGGGCCAGGTTGTATAATTTCACAAGGCCACGCTTTTCATTCTTCTCGAAGGTACCATAAGCAATGGTTTTACCATCCGGACTAAATTTTACAGAAAGTATTTGAGATGACGGGTCGTTCACCAGCACTTCCGGTGCGTTGGTTGTTAAATCGATCAGGATCAATTGGCCCGACCAGCTTCCCCCTACCAATTTTTTACCATCCGGACTTATAGACAGGGCCTTTAGTTCGTGGATTACACTGATCAAGGTTGTGTGATTTCCGGTTTTATGGTCCACACGGGAAATACTTCTGTCGGCTTTGCTTACATAAAAGGCAGCGTTATCGGGTGCAAATTCAATGGCGTTTGTTGATCCGGTTAATCCTTTTACCAACCGGGGTGATGTTGATCCGGATTGCAGATCAAAAATCTGGATGGCTGCTGAGTCGGTACCATTTACCAGGTAGCGCTCATCTTTGCTTAACGCGATAACTTTGTTTGGAAAGGGATTTTGAAAAGCGGTAGGGCTGCTGGACAAGGTCTCGTAATTGCCTTTGAATATTCTTCCATCGGCAGCAGCCGCAAAGAAAGCGTTAAGTTTTTCCGAAACTGCTAACGAGTTAATCCGGTTGCGGGCAGGCCCTGGAACTTTTATCGCATTATAACTCGATCCGGAATTAACCACTAAAGCATGATAAAGCGCATTATAGATATACGGATCATAGGCTTTTCCGTCATACCGCCTGTGGAAGTGAAAAGCTTGCATCGCCAATGCTCCTGCTAAATCTTTATCGTCATCTTCCTGAACCGATTTACCGGCCATAGCCTGGGCAATCGTTAACATATACAGCCGGTTGGCAATCTCCAGGTTTTCTTCCGCACGAATCGTTTCCGACTCAGCAATTTCCCGTTGTTCTTTTTCCTTTTCACCGGCTTCTATGGCCAATAATTCCTGGGCGAGTGCAAATTGATAGTTTCGTTGCGCCTGGTCGCGGGCAATCCGGGTTTCATTAAGCGCTTGCTCCAGGGAAAGCGTGGTTTCTTCGAGGGCTTTATTTTTTTCTTCCACTAATGAGCGTTGTTCCTCGGCTTCTTGCCGGGCTATATCGGCTGCTTCCCGCTGCGCTATGGCTTCCTTTTCCTGTTCCTGAGCGGCCAGTTTTTGCTTATCGGCTTCAATTTTTTGCAAGTAAGCAAACACTAAAAATAATAATGCGATTACCGCGGCAACACCAAGAATAAGTGCTGTAGCCCGGGCCCTGCGCAGGGTGCGCTTTTGTTGAAGTTCCTGATTTTTTAATTCGGCTTCGTAGGTTATCCGACTGGTGTCCAGAAAAACAATCGCGCGTTCAAACGCTTCATCGTAGCGTTGTGCCCACTCGCGTGTAGGGCGTTGTTTCTGATGCCAGTTTAAGGCCAGCTGCAGGTCGGGTGGGCGCCACAAACCGGTACGGCCAATCTGGTACATGGCAGCAGCATCTGAAATTCTTTTGTACATGGAAGCCGACTCAAACTCCTCCTCCACCCATACATTTAACCTATTCCAAATCCGGATAAGACTTTCGTGCGAAAGTTCAATCACTGAATCGTTTTGTAACGGAATGGTGTGTGTCGGCATTAAAAACGAACGACCTGGTTTTCGGAAATGCTCAACCACTTCGGCTACTTCCTGCGGGTCGGCTTCGGCCAATTCGGCAATGAACGAT
Source organism: uncultured Roseivirgaceae bacterium (assembly GCA_964583905.1). Lineage (GTDB taxonomy): Bacteria > Bacteroidota > Bacteroidia > Cytophagales > Cyclobacteriaceae > UBA2336. The sequence continues at coordinate 12,721 of CAZOYJ010000017.1, read as the reverse complement.
AATTTAGCGGGCCTGCGTAATCCTTTGTTCTCGTTGGTTTTCTCTGTAATGTTTTTAAACAAAACCTCAGCAATTTCTTTTTGCCTGGATGTAAGTTCTTCATAGATCTCATTCGCGTGAAGCGAAAGGGCTTGATGGATTCGTCCGATGGCATTGTAATGCCTGAGATCGATGGGTTCACCGGATTCACGGTTTTCGACCCAATGATCCCAACAGCGTAGCAATGCATGTTGTAAAATGGGCAACTGATCCTGGTTGCGTCCCATGTCATGCAATAATTCCTTAACAAGCCGTTCCGAAATTTTTCCGCCTGCCACAGCAATCGGGCCTTCAATGGCCATGCGCTTTTGTTCGCGCGTCATTTGTGGCACGAGGTAGTTACTCTGATTGATCACTTCGGTAAGCCCGGTGAAGGGCGAACATTTCGAAATAAAATCAGACCGCATGCTCACGGAAACATATACCGGTATGTTGCGCTGGCGTACTGCTTCCAACACGAGATTTATGTAATGCTGGGTCTCATTAAAAATTTCATCGGTTGGATCGTTTTCCTGAAACCTGAACAACTCTTCGAACTGATCGATCATGAAGAAAACATTGTCATCCGATCGCTGTTGAAGATATTTTGAAACTTCTATCAAGCCATTTGTTCCGCTTTGCAATACCGAGGAGATCAAGGCGTGTTGCGCCTCTTTATTTTCAATGGCAATACGCTTATGTTCTACGAGGTAATGGGTTACTGCTTCGGCAAGGTTGTGAATGGGTGAAGTTCCCGGACGGGCCATGATGATGTGCCAGTTCGGACTGGTGTGCATCACAAAACCACCGTGTAAAACCGGCACCAAACCGCACGACAAAAGGGATGACTTTCCGCTGCCGGAATAGCCCATCACACAAACAAAATGATGGCGGGAAAGCTTTTCGAGGACTTCGTCAACCTGACCTTCGCGCCCGAAATACAGGCTGCTTTCTTCGATGGTGAAGGGTCGTAAGCCCGGAAACGGGTTGGCCTTATCCGGCCGTATTTCTTCCGTCAGATCGAATGACCGATCGTCTTCGTTATGATCGGGCAGGGTTAGCATAGGGGGTCTTTCTGGTAAAGATCAGGTAAGTTAGGCAATATGGTGGAATATGTGGTAACGCCAAGGTTGAAATGATCTTAAATAAGTTTAAAAAATAATGGCAAAAAACGAAAAAAAATGCAGAAAATGAATACCTGAAACTGGGTATATTTAACTGCGTTTCAACGGATCACACAAAATCAATTACCTTATCGGCCAGCACAACATCATCGGAAAGCAACTCATAAAACTGGTCTTTATCTATTCTTAAAAGGCTCACTTCATTTCGGGCAATAATCAGGTTGGTGTTGACAAACAACGGCTGGGCGATGAGTTCACCAATAAATTGACCCTCTTCAAAAGTCGCTTTTAACGCACCCTTCATGTAGAAATCAACCAGGCCAAACACCACTACATAAAAACTGTTATTAATTTTTTCGTCCAGCACAAGACTTGCTCCTTCCTTCAGGTTAACCTGCTTGCAAATGGTGGTCAGTAAACTTAAGGTAATACCCGGAACGCCCTTAAAAACCGGGATTCGCTGAAAGAAAAGCACTTTGCCGAAATCGCTTAGTTTGGAAGTCAATACGATTTCATCCAACTCCCGTTTGGCTTCTGTTCCAAGTCGTGCCGAATGGGTGTGGTATTCGTCTGGATTGGTCTGGTACAAAGCCCATGCAGCCACTTCTTTAATCAAGGTATCCGGATTAAACATGTGGGCAATCAGGTCAAGCTTAAAGTCGGAATATTGTTGTAACCCGATCTGGTATAGCACGCAGGATTTCGTCCATCGGTTGGATTGTGTGAAATCGCGATTGATAATAAATTTTAACACCAATTTAGAGTCGAGCCGAATTCTTGGATAGAAGATATCCAACCGGCTGATTCGCTCCGTGTCAGAAATGTCATCCAATACGGGTATTACGCGTTGCTTGAGCTGATCCGAAAGGAAAACATCCAACAACTCTACCGCATAGGTGATGCCCTCTGGTGTACCGCTATCAATGTTCTCTTTTACCAGTTGAATCGAGCGGGTGTCGTACAACATGGCCAGCAACATGTATATATGTTCAATGTCATTCTGGATTTCCCACTTTAAAGACTTGATTATTTGATAGTTAAAACCTTCCGTGCCAATCTCCTGTATAGCACTGAGGTTCCAACGGATATCCGCAATATCCGATTCGATGGCGTACTTTATACGGGTAACCTGCGAGACATTGGCTTTAAACCCACACTCGCCCAAAGCCAATAACACCTGGGAAACAACAACCTTATTGGGGAAGTCAATTTTACCCCATAACATTTCTTTGGCGCGTTGCCCGCTGATGCGTCCCATAACCTCTACAATGCGCAACATTAACGCGGTGCTTTGACCACTCCGGTAAAACGCGGCATCCAGGGCCGGTAAAACTTTCGGGCCAATAATTACCAATGAATTCATGGCCTGATTGCCATATACCGGGTGCGCCAGATTGTCGGTTAAAGCTCCTATTACTTCGGGGTTATTTTTCCGCGTGGCTGTTTTGATGGCGGTCATTCGCACCTTCGAATCTGAATCATGCAGCAGTTCAACCAGAAACGGGATGCAATCCTCTGAATCGGTATGCAATAAAAGTTCAGCACCATACTGTCGATCGGTTGCTATGGGGGAACGTGATAGCCGCTGAATTCTTTGCCGCATAATGTTTCCCCCACTTTCAAGCAGCAATTGAAGATCTGCCCGGGCGAGTAAACTCTTTTCCGAAGGGCTTACTTTTTCAGGATCCATCCGTACAACATATTTGTCGGAAACGGATAACCCTTTGATTTCATTCATGCGCTCCTGCCCGTAATAACGCACGGTTTCGTCCTGACTTCTGATTAAACGATTAACCCGGTTGGCCGTTTGTGTAATGCTTAATTTTTCAAGAAACTTAAAGGAGAATATGGCTTTTCCAGGATGTGGAACCGCCATCATACCCTCCAACTTTTTGGTTATTCGAGTAAATCCTTTTTCAAGCTTATCTTGTTGAAATTCAGTGCTTTCAAGCTTCACACGTATTTTATTTCGATATCCGTGGTACAACTTATTAACAACAAAGAAGTAACCTATGGCCAACACAATAAGAAACAAAGAGATATGGATTACTTCAAACGAAGGTATAAATGCTAAACCAAAGATTAACAACCCTGCAATAAACCGTGAACTTTCATTTACAAGACCTTCTACTTTAGCCTGTACATTAAACCGGATCCGGCTATCGAGTGGGATAAAGAATAATTTAAACACCGGGTTTTCAAGTGAATCGCGAAGCGTCCAGTTAAACAACCGGCTCATCGCTACAAATAAAAAGAAGTACACGAAACCAGCAGGTGAAACGACCTTGTCATAGCCAAAGGCATATCCCGTGATCACCGATCCTAACGACAACACCAATAACACCGTGGGCAGCAGGAAAAGCGAAACCCGTAAACCGTAGTTACTGATAATCCTGTTGTTCACAAAGGTTTGCATCACCAAACTCATGGCATACACCGCTCCGATAAAAAATGCATTGAAGTCTGTAAGCTCGCGTTGATTCGGGTATTGTACCCGCACCATTTCCTGAAATGAAAACTGGTTAAGTATAAAGGCCGTCATGGAAACGACCAGGAATAGGGAAAGCAACAATACATACCGGTCGGAAAACATCCGGGTAAAGCTGGTCTCCCTTCTGACTTCCGAGTCGAATTCGCTCGGATCGTTCTTGGATAGGGTAAACCGACCGGCAATAATGGTAAGCAGAATGCCGACCATCAGAATGCTCACGGCACACACCATCAGGTAATCGGTAGTGTCCGGAACCAGGCGGGCTGTAAACGGAATTAAAAAGGAGGCGAGAATAGCGGCAATAAGTTGGCCGGTGTCAATCCAGCCAATAATGCTCTTCGACTGGCGGAAGTTAAAGAGTCGCCCGAAAGTGCCCCAATAACTTAAGAACAGGAGTGCAATGATAGGCCCTGTTGTGCAAAACATGGCAAAAATCAATGGGTTTTGCCAGGAAGGATCGCCAAAATGGAGGAGAACATAAACTCCGATAGTGAAGGCCAAAATGCTGGCTACAACGATAACCGTCAACACCGAAAAGCGGATAAAATTCTGAAAGAATGAAAAGATACCCGTGGAGATTATCCCCAAAATACCGGTGATCAGAAAAGCTTTATCTAGATACTCCCCTAATTTGTTCAGGAATAATGAATCGGCTGTAACCTGGTAGGTGGCGATGAATACACCCATGAAGAAACCGGTTGCCAGCATGAAGGCCACCTGCTTTTGTTCCAGCGTTTTCAATTGTAAGGAAGCGGGGAAAATAGTAGCCATACAAGTTGACCAAAGATAAAATAAAAAAACCGGCTTGAATTAATCTTCAGCCGGTTTTTATAATTCTATTGGATACGCCCGATTACTTCTTCGCTGGAGCCTTCTCCTCGGTATACAAAGTATTCAAACCGGCTATAACGTCCTGGGTGATATCCAGAATTTCTTCTCCATATAATATGTCGCTGGAGGTGTCGTATTTAAAAACAACATGCAAGCCGTGCTCTTTGCCATACTTTTTAAGGAATGCCGTAATCCGGTTGTATAACTCCTGGTTAAGTTTAGCCTGGTCGTTCATCAACTCTTGCGTGATGGATTGCTCGTACAACTGGAGGTTCTGCTGCTTTTTGCCCAGGTCTTCTTCTACGGCACGTACTTGTCCTACCGTCATGTTATTCACGTTGCGCTGGTACGCTTCGATTTCGCCTTGCAGACTTTTTGCCCGGTTGATATAATCCTGTTCCACTTTTGCCTTCTTGGCCTCCAGGATTTCGGCACTGGCTTTCAGGTAGTCGTAGTGCTTTAATACAGAGTCGGAATTGATGAAAGCCACCCGCAATTCACCGGTAAATTCGGGTGTAGCCGAACTGGGCGATGCCAAAGAACCCGAGGATGAAAAATGCAGGTAATACAATACTCCTACTGCAACCAGCAAGATGGCGTTTAAAATGAGTGAACTATTCTTCATGCGTACAATGTTAGGGCGCAAATATAGCCCAAATCCGAAACCCGTAGCAATGCAGGAATGGAAATTTAAACATCAGACTTCTTCGGTCTTCGTCTGGAAGGAGTATAAGGTGGGGTCCAGTTTTAATGAATCGGTGTTGAAATCACCAATGAATTTTTCAATGACTTCCGGGGTAACTTCTTCAACGTGCAAACCAATGTCGAGGGCAATCCCAAAATCAACATGCTGATCCAGGTCAACATGTTCTTTTACCTTTACCTGATCCTCTTCCTCCAATTCCAGGATAACCTCCGCCATATATAATCCGATCTCCTCTTCCTGATCATTTAGCGCCTCCAGGTTTCCGTTTTCATCTTCCTCGTAGGTAATCTTCTTATAGTTTGGAAAATGTTTGGCTGCACGATGCTCGGCAATCTCAAACATCTCACTCTCATGCTGCAAGCGCAACGTGTACAGTACGGTATCGAAAATCACTTCCTTCCCCTCATGCTCACCAATAAAATAAAAATGGGCATACTCATCCGATTGCTCATCGGCATCCTCATAAACAAACGAATAACCCGTTGCCCGGATTTTCTGCTTATAGGTTTCTATTACCTGTTTATCAAACCCTTTATTCTCCTTCAATTTCATCGTGTTATGCAATCATGAATATACCAAATAATGCATTCCTAACCTCAAATTCTATGATAAAGGTCATAAAAGGAAGGAAATTCCGATTAATCGACCATGATCCGGATCAGTCTTTAAACCATTCGGCATACATGGGGTAATTGCGGGCTGTACGCTGAATGACTTCGCGCATCTCATCGCCAAGATCCTTTACGCGCTTAGCTGGAACCCCGGCATAAATACTGCCCGGTTCCACCATTGTACCCGGCAATACTACAGCACCTGCTGCAATGACGGAATTTGAGCCTATTACAGCATGATCGAGGATAATCGCACCAATCCCGATCAACACATTATCCTCAACCGTACAGCCATGTACCACCGCATTATGGGCAATGGAAACATTACTCCCAATGACCAATTTAGCCCGCTGGTAGGTACAGTGGAGAACTGCCCCATCCTGAATATTGGTATTATCGCCAATCGTAATGGAATGAACATCGCCCCGAACCACCGCATTAAACCAAACGGTGCAGTTCTTACCCATAGTAACCTCGCCCACTACTATAGCGCCATCCGCCAGGTAACAGTTATCGCCAAATTGAGGTGTAAACCCTCGTACTGATTTAATAATCGCCATGTCCCAAATCTATCAGGTGGAATTTTGATTGCATACTCCGGTGTTATCAAAATGTATGACAAGATGTCACTTTGAACAATTTAATTGTATTTTTGCAACCTGATTTTGTGGAAATGGAGCAATTAATTGACGATTTAAAGATTTTAGACGTACCCGAAGCCTGTGAAACCCGGATGGTTTCCAAGGATCAGGATACCGGTAAACTGCGGAAACTCTATATAGAGAGCTACGGCTGTCAGATGAATTTTTCAGACAGTGAAATCGTAGCCGCCATTCTGCAAAAAGAAGGATTTGATACAACTTCCGATATTAACCTGGCCGATGTTGTTTTTCTGAATACCTGCTCGATCCGCGAAAAGGCCGAACAAACCGTTCGTAACCGGTTAACTCAAATCAACGCGCTGAAAAAACAAAAGCCGGAAATGCTGGTAGGTGTATTAGGCTGTATGGCCGAACGCCTGAAATCAAAATTGCTGGAAGAAGAAAAGATTGTTGACCTGGTGGCGGGTCCGGATGCCTATCGGGATTTGCCCCAATTAATCGGTCAAGTGGATGAAGGTGAAAAAGCGGTGAATACATTTCTTTCACGCGAAGAAACGTATGCCGACATCGCCCCGGTGCGGCTAAACTCCAATGGCGTAACCGCATTCATCTCCATTATGCGCGGGTGCGACAACATGTGTTCCTTCTGCGTAGTGCCCTTTACCCGTGGTCGCGAACGCAGCCGCGATCCGCATTCCATTGTAGCCGAAGCAACCGACCTGTTTAACCGCGGCTACCGCGAAGTAACCTTACTTGGTCAAAATGTAGATTCCTATAAATGGAGCAGTGAAGAAAACAATAAAGCGTACCTTGAAAAAAAGGGCATTGATGAAGTGACCAATTTTGCCCAGCTTCTCGAGCGGGTTGCCAACGTTCATCCCGATTTACGGGTGCGGTTCTCCACGTCACACCCGAAAGACATTACCGATGAAGTGTTGCATACGATGGCACGGTACGAGAATATTTGCAACTATATTCACCTGCCCGTTCAAAGCGGCAGCTCCCGCATTCTTGAACGCATGAACCGGGGCTATACCCGCGAATGGTACCTCAACAAAATTGATCGCATCCGCGAAATTCTGGGCGAGGACTGCGGCATCTCATCCGATATGTTTACTTGTTTTTGTTCGGAAACGGAAGAAGTACACCGCGAAACCTTGTCGCTGATGGACGTGGTGCAATACGACTTCGCCTACATGTTCTTCTATTCGGAAAGGCCCGGCACCCTGGCGGAGAAAAAATTTAAGGATGATGTGCCGGAGGAGGTTAAAAAAAGCCGACTCCAGGAAATCATTCAAAAACAAAATGAACATTCACTACTGCGCAATAAACGCGACATCGGTAAAGTGCATAAGGTGCTGATCGAAGGATTTTCCAAAAAATCAACCGAACATTTGCAGGGCCGCAACTCGGCCAACAAGGTAATCGTATTTCCGAAAGCGAATTTTCAGAAAGGACAATACGTTACGGTGTACGTAGAGCGCTGCACCGGTGCAACGTTATTGGGTAACGTAGTCTCGTAAATATGAATTTTACAGAAGCCGAAATACAAAGCGTAAAACAACGCTTCAACATTATTGGAAATTCGCAGCTGCTGAATAACGCGGTGCGGGTAGCCATGCAAGTGGCTCCAACCGACATGTCGGTGTTGATAACCGGAGAAAGCGGCAGCGGCAAAGAGTCGTTTTCTAAAATCATTCATCACCTGAGTCCCCGCAAACACGGGCAATTTATCGCGATCAACTGCGGATCGATACCCGAAGGCACCATCGACTCCGAACTATTCGGGCACGAAAAAGGCTCGTTTACCGGTGCGCATGAGGCCCGCAAAGGATATTTCGAGGTTACCAATGGCGGCACCATCTTTTTAGATGAGATTGGCGAAATGCCGTTGGGCACACAAGCGCGCTTGCTGCGCGTGTTGGAGAATGGTGAGTTCATAAAAGTAGGCTCATCGAAAGTGCAGAAAACCGATGTACGTGTAGTAGCCGCCACCAACATCAACCTCATGCAACGGGTAGACGATGGGAAATTTCGCGAAGATTTGTATTACCGGTTAAGTACCGTTCCCATTTATGTTCCGCCATTGCGTGAGCGGGGCAAAGATGTGGAATTGTTGTTCCGGAAATTCGCTACCGACTTTGCTGAAAAATATAAGGTAAAACCCATCTCCTTAACAGATGAGGCTAAGGAAGTATTGCTGGGTTACCGGTTTCCCGGAAACATCCGCCAATTAAAAAACCTGGTGGAGCAAATCTCCGTGCTCTCCCCGGATACTAAAGAAATTACAGCCGAAAAATTGCTTCAATACCTCCCCCAGGAAAAAAGCCTGCCCGCATTGTATCGCGCGGGTGAAAAAGATTCAATTTCTGAACGCGATATACTGTACAAAGTATTGTTCGACATGAAGAAAGACATGCTCGACCTGAAAAAAATTGTGCTGGAACTGCACACCAACCAGGGTAAAGCAGCGCAATTAATGAATGAGCATCCTGCCCTCTTTGAGGGTATTGAAGCCAATGCCGAACAGGTAGTGCTGAATCTTGCAAACGCCTCTCCTGTTCAGGAATTACATGATCAGGAAGAGGTTCAGGATATCACACACGAAACCGAAGAAGATTCACTTTCCATTGAAAAGAAGGAAAAGGAACTGATCATCAAAGCACTTCGCAAAAACAGCAACAAAAGGAAATATGCGGCACGCGATTTGGGTATTTCAGAGCGCACCCTTTACCGGAAAATAAAACAGTATGATCTTGAAGAATAGTACGCACGCCACCGTCCGCCTGCTTGCCGTTTTGCTTTTGCTGACCGGCTCTCCGCTTTACCTTTCCAACTGCGGCATCTATTCCTTCACCGGGTCGGGTACCAATGCCAAAACAATTTCGATTGAAGAGTTCTATAACAACACCGATTTAGGGCCTGCAAACCTGGCACAAACCTTTACCAACAGTTTGAAGGACTACATGATCCAGAATACCAACCTGAGCGTAGTGCAAACCGGGGGTGAACTTCAACTGGAAGGGATTATCACCAGCTATGCTGTATCGCAAATTGCACCTACGGCCAGTGGCGATCCATCCCGCATTGATGCAGCGGCATCCAGCCGCTTAACCATTACGGTAAAAGCAACGTACGTCAACACACTGGACGAAACCATGAGCTTTAAAGACAAAACCTTTTCCTTCTACCGCGATTTCAGCAACGATTTAAACTTAACTGATATTGAAGATACACTGATCCGCCAAATCTTTGAGCAGCTCATCCTCGACATCTTCAATGCTTCAATTGCCAATTGGTAAAATTTTTATATTTTTACCAAGGCCCTTTTAGCGTGGAAAAACATCAACTAACCCAACTCCTCTCCCACTACTCAGGTTCCTCACCACAGGAGGCTGAAGAAGTTAGTGCATTAAGTAAACAATATCCGTACAGCCAGGTGTTGCATACCCTCGCAGCACGTTCGGCACAAGACCATCAGTGGTCGAACCGGCAAACACTTTTGCAACGGGCTGCGGTGTACAGTACCGACCGAAGTGTATTGAAAGAAATCATGTCGGCTACATACGCACCTGGCCAAACAATTGCTCAAGCTCCAGCGCCTGCCATTCAAAAGACAGCACCACAAACTACATCCGATACCATCGACTATGCGGTGGAAGTAATGCGCGACCTGGAACGCCTCAAAGAGCTGAAACATAATTTTGAAATGCAGTATATGGTCGATCAGCCGGTGCGCGAAAAATCCTCACTGCAAACCACCACTCCCGAGCGCACAACTGAACCGGAAAAAGTAAAAAAGAAATCAGCACGAAAATCAAGCAAACGTCAACGGCTTATCGAACTGGCTCGCGAACTCCAGGAAAGGGAGGAGACTGAAGTAAATAAGCCCATCCGAAAAAAGCCGGAAACTGACCCATTGATTAGTGAAATCAAAGCAACAAAAAAAAAGGTGCCACCCGAAAATGAAAAGACTCGTGAACAAATTGCGATCATCACCCAATTTATAAAATCAAAGCCCAACCCTTCCCCCCCGAAAGTTTCCGCTCCGGATGAACAACCAGACCTCGCCTCTACCCTGAAAAGTGGCGAATTCGGGGATCATATCATTTCCGAAACCCTAGCCGAAATCCTGATCCGGCAGGGCAAAAAAGACAAAGCCATAGAAGTGTACAAAAAGCTGATTTGGAAGTTTCCACAAAAAAAGGCTTACTTTGCGGCTCAAATTGAAGAATTAAAGAAATAACATGTTTAGTTTCATCGTAGGGCTCATCATTTTTTCCTGTGTTCTGTTAGTTATTGTAATCCTGGCCCAAAATGCCAAAGGTGGCGGGTTATCCAGCCAGTTTGGCGGATCGGGTGCAAGCAATATAATCGGGGTAAAGAAAACCGGTGATTTGCTGGAGAAGCTAACCTGGGGTTTTGTGATCGCCATAATGGTTTTATCCCTTACCCTCTCTACCAAGTTAGTTGCCCCTTCGGCAGGCGGAAGCGATGATATTCTGGATCGGGCCGGTGAACAGGCCGCTCCTACCGCACCACTTCCACAACCCGGCTTCGATGACGAGGACGAATAATCCGTACGGATACAAGCATTAAAGCTCCGCAACCCGGGGCTTTTTTTATGCCGCCATGGAAATATGTTTTACGAACAACCGCTTGACTACCGGCATTAACGTTTCGGAAAACGGAAACCTCATTTTGGATACCACCAGGTAGGCTGCCGGGTTAGGCAGATCTTTAAATTTCCGGATAAGATCAAGTTTGATGCTCTCGTAGGTGATCAACATGCTCTTGTTAACCGTATCGATGAATTCCGTATTGAGACTTCGCAATTGCTCCTGCGATTCCCCGAAAATACTTAGCTGATACCGGTATACCTGCGTTTCCTTCTGCGGAGGTTGGGTTACAAACAAATAGCCCTCTTTTGCATACAAGGGAGTTACGCCAATGGGGGCTATTTCGCATTGCGACTCCACATACTCAAAAATCATGGAACCTTCCTGTAATGAGTCCTTCAATTGCGGAATAGCAAACTCAATGATGGATTCCAACTCACCCATCACGGCATCATCGTCAACCAATTGCCGGTAACTGAGTTCAAGCTTTTTGAACTCTTCCAACGATAACTCCTTGGGAAATGAGTCTCTTAAAAGGGTCTTATTTTCCTTAATGGCCAGTAAATTCCGGTAATGAAATACCAGGTCGGCCATGTGCGGATACAATTCAACCTTGTCGAACGAGTTCTTTACCCGCTTCAAATACCCCAGTAAAACATACTTCTTGTACTCAAAATCAATCAGGCCCTGCGTGAGCCAATCTTTCGCTAATCGCTCCATAGCTGCTTTTTGCCCCAAAATTTAAACAATGTACCAACTCCATTCAACCCTCCCTCTGCCAATGGATACTCCATGTGACAACTTTACACCTGCAAAGCCTGACAATACGACCATTGTCCCCCGCTTAATGCACCACGCACGTACCCTAAAAAACTAAAAAAACTGACATTATGTTCAAATTGATGCGTTATTCGCGCTGCTTTCCGCCTTGGCATAAATCCTGTTAAGCGGACTATGACAATTTGTTAAACTTAAAAATTCTTATTCCATATGGCAAAGATCAACTTCAAACCAAATGAAGACCGGGTATTGGTTGAACCCGCTGAAGCTGAAACCAAAACATCTTCCGGATTGTACATTCCGGATTCGTCCAAAGAGAAACCCCAAAAGGGTAAAGTAATTGCCGTTGGCGAAGGCCTGAAAGACAAGCCGGTAACCGTTAAGGTAGGCGATAAGGTGCTGTACGGAAAGTATTCCGGTACGGAGATCAACATCGATGGTAAAGAATATCTCATCATGAGAAATTCAGACATTTTCGGAATCATCTAAT
>CAZOYJ010000017.1:0-439 GCA_964583905.1 uncultured Roseivirgaceae bacterium | reverse complement strand
ATAAACTATGGCTAAAGAAATTACATTCGATACATCCGCCCGCGACAGACTGAAGAAAGGCGTTGATAAATTGGCAGATGCCGTTAAAGTTACCCTCGGACCGAAAGGTCGTAACGTAATCCTCGATAAAAAATTCGGTGCCCCTTCCGTTACCAAAGATGGTGTTACGGTGGCAAAGGAAATTGAATTAAAAGACCCGATTGAAAACATGGGCGCCCAGTTGGTGAAAGAAGTGGCTTCTAAAACTGCCGATGCAGCCGGTGATGGTACCACCACCGCCACTGTATTGGCCCAATCCATTTTCAGCCACGGCATTAAGAACGTAGCGGCCGGAGCCAATCCTATGGACCTGAAGCGCGGCATCGACAAAGCTGTTCACGTGGTTATCGAAAGCCTCAGAAAGCAATCCAAGAAAATCAAAGATTCTAACGAAATCGAG